>JAJFHB010000517.1 GCA_021775795.1 Hyphomicrobiales bacterium
GGTGCCGGCAATCGTGAGCGCATAATTGACGCCGTCGAAAAAGTTATCGCCGGCGGCGGCGTTCCCATCGTTATCGGCGGCGATGATTCGATCCCTATTCCCGTTTTCCAGGCGCTTTCGGGACGCGGCCCTTTCACCATCCTGCAAATTGACGCGCACATAGATTGGCGCGATGAGGTTCAGGGCGAGAACATGGGGCTTTCGAGCACCATGCGGCGCGCCTCCGAAATGGATCACATTGAACGCATCATACAGGTCGGCCAGCGCAATTCCGGCAGTGCCCGTCCCTCGGACGTTGAGGATGCCCGTGCCTGGGGTGTGAATTTTGTCAGCGCACAAGCGGTTCATGCGAAGGGTGTCGATCAGGTTCTGGACCTCATTCCGGCAGGCGCCCAGGTGCTCATCACGCTCGATTGCGATGGTCTTGATCCAGCCTTCATTCCAGCTGTGCTCGGCCGGGCGCCGGGGGGGCTCACCTATTGGCAGACCGTTGATCTGATTCACGGTGTCGCCGACAAGGCCCGGATATCCGGATTCAATATCGTTGAACTCGTGCCGGAGGCGGATATCGACGGCATGGGAGCTTTGTGCGCCGCACGCATTATCTGCAATGTAATTGGCAAACTCTGCCAGCAGGACTGACGATTTTCGATGAGCGAACGATTTCATCTCATTCCCGAAGTGCATCTGTTTTTGGAGCGCCCAGGAGAGGTGCTGCTGCTCCGGCGCTTCCAGACCGGTTACGAAGATGGCAACTACTCCGTTATTGCCGGCCATCTCGATGGCAATGAAACAGCCAGCAACGGCATGCTCAGGGAAGCCCGGGAAGAGGCTGGCATCCACATTGATCCTGCGAAGCTGCATTTTGTCCACATGATGCATCGCCTCAGCGATAGCGAGCGCATGTCGCTTTTCTTTCGCTGTGACACCTGGAGCGGCGAGGTTGTCAACACTGAGCCTCACAAGTGCGACGACCTGAGCTGGTTTTCATTACAGGCGCTCCCGGAAAACATGGTCGATTACGTGAGGTATGCCTTGGGTGCCTGCCACCGCGGTTCAGTCTATTCAGAATTTGGCTGGGAATAGAAAACGCACATTGTTATAATTCGCAGATGCACTTGCGTGACGACAGATCCTGGCTGCGCAAAGGGCTCCTGTTCCTGAGCGGACTGGGCGCTGCCTCTTTTGCCGCGTGTATGGATGCTCACGCTGATGACATAGATGTCGGCCGCGAGCTTTCCCGTACCCACTGCACCCGCTGTCACATCGTTGCCGACTTCAACACAGTCAGCATTGGCAGCACGCCGTCTTTCCAGATGATGGTCAACGCCGAGCGGGACTATCTGGTGGCGTTTCTTTCCTTCTACGCCTTGCGTCCACACCCCGCATTTGTGCGCGTCGAGGGCATTGAGCCACTGAACGACCTGCCCTCACCCATCGCCGAAATTCACCTGACCCTCGATGATGTTGATGACATCGCCGCCTTCGCCGGAACGCTCGCTGAAGATTGAAGGCAATCGCCCTAAGACCGCCCCGAATGCCTGTTCAGGTAGATGAACCGGAGATGAACGGCGCGTTCAGACTTGATTGCTGAACGTCATGCAAGAGTCCAAATCACAGAACACAATAAGACAACAAGACAGTACAGGGCATGGCGGATAACCCTCGAAAACAGGCAGGCCGGAACAAGGGTTTGCCGACGGATAATCCAAAAACGCCCTGTTAAAGTTTGCAACTGCAACCCTGGCTGCATACGCCGCTAGGGTGGCGCGCCGGAATAACCGGCGCTCAAGATGCAAAAGGAGTGTGCGTGTCAGAGCATGTGAAGCAGGCCCCACAGACCAGCTAAGCATTCTGTCACGTCAGGACGCGGAAGAAGGCAACTGAACCGGCATCAACATCCGCCCCCCTCTCTGGTGTCGGGGAGGAACGCCGACTTCCGCGTCCAACTTTACTGAGCCAACCCTCTGCAAGAAATACTAGTGTGAGTAACCTTCCGGGCGGGCCCGCAGGGGCTCATCGACGTCGGGGTTGAGAACCAATCGCTCGTCAAAAGCCTTTGGAATCTCCCGACAAAGAGTTCAACTCTGTTGGCTGAAACGCCGAAACCAGCCACGTAGCGCAGCAATGCAAACCTCTGACATGGCAGATTGAACCGCAAACCGCGCTACTTTGCCCCAACACTTGCAACTAAATACCCTGAATATCTGACCTTTTCCTCTGGCGACTCTGCGCTTGTTGGTGTACGAACCCGGCGACCTCCCAAATTCCAGGCCCAAAATGGCAAAACGGACGGACATCAAAAGCATCCTGATCATCGGTGCTGGACCGATTGTGATAGGCCAGGCGTGTGAGTTTGACTATTCCGGCACACAGGCCTGCAAGGCATTGAAGGCCGAAGGCTACCGCATCATTCTGGTCAACTCGAATCCGGCCACGATCATGACGGATCCCGATCTGGCCCATGCCACTTACATCGAACCCATAACGCCGGAAGTTGTCGCCAAAATTATCGAGCGCGAACGGCCTGATGCTCTTTTGCCCACCATGGGAGGGCAGACGGCTCTGAACACCGCTCTTTCTCTCAACCGCGACGGCGTGCTTGAACGGTTCGGCGTCGAGATGATCGGTGCCCGGGCCGCCGCCATCGACAAGGCAGAAGACCGCGACCTTTTCCGCAAGGCGATGATTGAAATTGGCCTCGACGTGCCGCGGTCCCGGCTGGCGAATGCCACTGCCCTCAAAGCCGAAGACAGGGCCATGTACGATGCCCGCGCTCTGGAAGTGCTGAGCGAAGCTGAGAACGACGAGGAGCGCCAGCGTCTCACCGGCGAATTCAATACGGAATGGCAGGCGGCGGACAAGGACCGCAAAGAGCGCTATCGCAACAAGGCCATGAGCCTGGCCTTTGAGGCGTTGGTGCATACGGATCTGCCCGCCATCATCAGACCATCATTTACGCTTGGTGGTACCGGTGGCGGCATCGCCTACAACCGCGAAGAGTTTTTCCACATCGTCAATGGCGGGCTTGAAGCATCGCCAACGACGGAAGTTCTGGTTGAGGAATCGGTTCTTGGCTGGAAAGAATTTGAGATGGAGGTCGTGCGCGACAAGGATGATAATTGCATCATCATCTGCTCCATCGAAAACATCGATCCCATGGGTGTTCATACAGGCGACAGCATCACGGTCGCCCCGGCGCTCACGCTGACCGATAAGGGCTACCAGATCATGCGCGATGCCTCGCTTGATGTTCTGCGCGAGATCGGCGTGGAGACCGGCGGGTCCAACGTTCAGTTTGCGGTTGAGCCTGAGACCGGCCGCATGGTTGTGATTGAAATGAACCCGCGTGTTTCGCGCTCATCCGCGCTTGCGTCAAAGGCGACGGGATTTCCGATTGCAAAAGTCGCGGCAAGACTGGCGGCTGGCTACACACTGGACGAACTCGCAAATGACATCACCGGCGGAGTGACACCTGCAGCCTTCGAGCCGACGATCGATTATGTCGTCACGAAGATACCGCGGTTTGCATTTGAAAAATTCCCCGGCGCTGAACCGCTGCTCACCACATCGATGAAGTCCGTCGGCGAGGCAATGGCGATTGGCCGTTGCTTCCAGGAATCGTTGCAGAAGGCCCTGAGGTCGTTGGAGACGGGACTTAACGGCCTGAACGAAGTCCAGATCGAAAACTTTGGTGAAGGCGACGACAAGAACGCCATCCGCGCCGCACTCGGCACACCAACACCTGACCGGCTGCTGAAAGTCGCGCAAGCCCTGCGTCACGGCTTTTCCCGGGACGAGATCTATGGCTACTGCCGCATTGATCCGTGGTTCATCGAGCAGGTCGAAGAGCTTGTGGCAATGGAGCACCATATCCGCGAACACGGGCTTCCGGGCAATGCCGAGAACATGCATCGCATCAAGGCGATGGGCTTTTCAGATGCACGGCTCGCCCAACTGACGGGCGCCAGCATCACCGATGTAACAACACACCGCCATGGCCTTGGTGTGCGACCGGTATTCAAGCGCATTGACACCTGCGCGGCCGAATTTGCGACGCCGACCGCCTACATGTACTCGACCTATGAAACCGGAATTGATGGTACCGACGGCAGTGAAATCGCTGCAAGCGACAAGACCAAGATTATAATTCTCGGTGGCGGGCCCAACCGTATCGGTCAGGGCATTGAGTTCGACTATTGCTGTTGTCACGCCGCTTTCTCGCTCTCTGATGAGGGCTTCGAAACGATCATGATCAACTGTAATCCGGAAACAGTTTCCACGGATTACGACACATCCGATCGTCTCTATTTCGAACCTCTCACCGCAGAAGATGTCCTTGAGGTCATTCACGCGGAAAGCCAGAATGGTGAGATTCTCGGCGTCATTGTGCAATTTGGTGGTCAGACACCGCTTGGACTTGTCCCGGCACTTCAGGCGGCTGGCGTTCCCATCCTGGGCACATCGCCCGATGCTCTTGACCTTGCCGAAGACCGCAACAGGTTCAAGGCCCTGCTGGATGAGTTAGGTCTCAAACAACCGGACAACAGCATCGCTCACACGGTCTCCGAGTGCCTTGAAAAGGCGCTCGAAATCGGCTTCCCCCTGGTGGCGCGACCGTCTTATGTTCTCGGTGGCCGGGCCATGAAAATTGTCCACGATGAAACGGCTTTTCACGACTATATGGACAACACGCTTCCAGAGCTTGTGCCGCCGGAAATTGCGACCCGCTACCCCCGCGACCGCACGGCGCAGATGGATGCAGTGCTGGCCAGCAACCCGCTGCTCTTTGACAGCTATCTCTCAGATGCAACCGAAGTTGATGTTGACGCATTGTCGGACGGTAAAGACGTTTTTGTTTGCGGCATCATGGAACACATTGAGGAAGCCGGCATTCATTCTGGCGACAGCGCCTGCTCATTGCCGCCGCACTCGCTGAATAGCGGTGTTACGGATGCACTTGAGGAGCAGACGCGCAAACTGGCCCTGGCCCTCAATGTTATCGGCCTTATCAACGTGCAGTATGCCATCAAGGACAATGAAATTTTTGTTCTTGAAGTAAATCCGCGCGCCAGCCGCACGGTTCCGTTCGTCGCCAAAACCATCGGCATGCCGATAGCTAAACTTGCAGCCCGCATTATGGCCGGCGAAAGCCTCGCGAGCTTCAACCTCGTGTCGAAGAAGCTAAATCACATCGCGGTCAAGGAAGCGGTGTTCCCGTTTGCCCGTTTCGCCGGTGTGGATACAGTTCTTGGACCTGAAATGCGATCGACGGGTGAAGTCATGGGCCTCGACAGTTCATACGGTGTTGCCTTCGCCAAGAGCCAGCTCGGCGGTGGCACACAACTGCCGATGAACGGCACCGCATTCATGTCCGTCCGTGACAGTGACAAACCTCGCGTTCTGCTTGTCGCCCGCAAACTCACTGAGCTGGGTTTTCGCTTGATTGCGACCGGAGGTACGCAGCGTTATCTGACCGAGTTGGGAGTGCCCTGCGAGAAAATCAACAAGGTTCTCGAAGGACGCCCTCACATCGTTGATGCCATGAAGAACGGTGAGGTTCAGCTTGTCTTCAACACAACGGCTGGCACAAAGGCCTTGACCGACAGCCGCTCCCTGCGCCAAACGGCGCTCTTGAACAAGATACCGTATTACACCACAATTGCAGGTGCTGCTGCTGCAACAGAGGCAATCGCAGCGCTGAATGCTGGTGAGCTTGAGGTTTTACCCTTGCAGGACTATATCTCCGAAAGTGCCGTTCGGGCCGCCGAATGAATGTTGCGAAACGGCCCAAATCGGCGCATATTATGTAAAATCAACCGTCTCTCCTGAAATTTGAGGCATGAACATCTGGTGAGGTGCCCGCTTCGCCAGACAGTAAAGAACTGGGAATTATCAGACATGGACAAGGTTCCGATGACGACAGAGGCGCACGCCGAC
>JAJFHB010000518.1 GCA_021775795.1 Hyphomicrobiales bacterium
GCATATTCGGTCTGCCTGCTTGCGTATGCCGGCTTTCAATGATCCATCCATGTTTCTCAAGGCTTAGCGTGGCTGGTCGTGTGGCCATGAATACTTAAGTAATACACACATCAATGGTAATAAATCACCAAAATTAACCACATCGAACTTGGATGGTTAACGGAAAAACAGGTGAAGTAAGGTTAATAATTTACTAAATACGCGAGATGTATTTGTTTTATATTGATTTACGCGGAGGCGGGCGTAATATTCACCGTGTCAGCTACCTGAAAAGCAGGGCTGGCAATGGGACGTCGACCAGAATAGTTGGCGGTAAGAGCGGCGGCTGAGGCAAAAGAGGCAAAACTCACCCCGTAATCGTACCACCAACAACGAAACCCTACGGCACACTCAGGTCCGCCGCATCTCCTGGGTCCGTGGGGTCGGCCGGTTCGGTCCCGGTTGGAGTGGCCTCCTCGTGAACGCCGATCCGAACCGGCCACCTATTTTTCTTGATAAGACTGCCAATTAGTGGCGGAAGCGCACAGCGTTTCCGCCATATTTTGTTTTGGCATATGAACCCAAATAAAAAGGGCGCTAGCCAGCGGCAGCGCCCTTAATTCCAGACAGTGCGTGAAGCACTGCTATTTTATCTTGGCTTCCCTGAACTCGACATGCTTGCGCACGACCGGGTCATATTTCCGAACAACCATTTTTTCGGTCATTGTTCGGGAGTTCTTTTTTGTGACGTAAAAAAAGCCAGTATCGGCAGTGCTTACGAGCCGAATTTTGATGGTTGTGGGCTTGGCCATATTCAAACCTTTCGAGCCGTCACAGCGGACGGCGCATCTCTACATAATCGCTTGTGGCGCAAATTACTCATACAGGACGTTCTGTCAAGCTGTCGCTGATCATCCGATCCCCCAACATGAAGTGATCTAGTCCTGCAATTCCTCTGTAATCCAGATTTTGCCTCTCTGAAAGAAGAATGGAATAGAAGAGGGGGTTGCGAGACCTTGCGGCAGTTCGGTGCGCTTTTCCAGAATGTCTATAACCATGTGTGTCACACTCGGGAGATCAAGGTCCCGGTCTATTGCAAATGTCACCCAATCCAGTTCTTCCAGTTCATCGCTTGGCGCACCGACAAAGGGAAGTTCGTCTGATTCGCCTTTATCAATCGCGAAGAATCGCGTGTCGAACCGGCGGACGCGGCCCGGCGGGGTAATGGCCCGGGCAACGAAATGCAGTTCCGAGAGAGCGGGAACAAAGCCTGATGAAAAGTAGGTGGACCAGGATGGCGATCTGCTCGAGGCGGGTTTTCCGTCAGCAACCACGCCGACGGCAAGTCCGGTCTCTTCGAAGGTTTCCCGTATGGCAGCGAGAGCAAGCGCTTTGGCGCGTAACGGACTTGGTCGGCCGCGCATCTGTTTGAGGAGTTGGTTTGCAATTCCGGGAGAAAACTCATCAGCGGGCTTTATTCGCGAATCAGCGAGATCCACACGACCACCCGGGAATACGTATTTTCCCGGCATGAACTTGTGCCCCATGTGCCGCCGTCCCATGAGGACTTCTGGCCCTGACGTGCCTGTGCGCAGAACAATGAGGGTTGCAGCGTCGCGCGGCCGTATTCTCGGTGTGCTCGTCATGTTTTGAATGTTCCGGCCTGAATGCGGATAAGCCTGGCAGCCCTATGCCACCGGACTTTCCGGTATGTCTCTGTGCTGTTGGTCATGCTGTTGAGGATCAGGTCTCCGGTCAGACAATTCAAAACCATGCATCCTCAGGGCCCACTGCAGACCGACAATACTGCCTTTCACTGCAGGCAACAGGAACAATGTCATCAAAATGGCCAGGGGAAGCCAGAGCAACATGTGGGTGGAGATTTCCGGTTTCCACGTTTTCTCAACAACGAGCACCAGCGGAATGATGATGTGCCCGACGATAAAAATGGTGAAATAGGGAGGGGCATCGTCAGCGCGGTGATGATGCAATTCCTCACCGCACGTATGACACGTATCTACAATCTTGAGGTAGCGGCGAAATATGCTTCCCCGTCCACACGAAGGGCAGCGATGGATAGCCCCCCGCACCATAGCGCTGGGTACTTCCCGATTTTTGAGATTTGACGGCTCAGTCATGCCTTTTTGATGCCGCGCAGGGGGCGGTTTGTGCAGACGCCCGTGTGCCGCAGCGGCACAATGCCGCAAAACTTAGATGATGTACGAACTGTGGGCGTAACGGCTAACGGCGTCGGCCACGCTTGTGAGAACGCTGGTGCGGGCGGCCCTTGTTGCGGACCGGCGGCTTGCCGCGTGTGCCCCGTGTAAGCAGCTTGAACTTTAAACCGCCCGCCAGGGGAGTGGCTTCTTCAAGCCGAACGTCAACGCGGTCTGCAAGACGAAAAGTTTCCCCTGTCCGCTCGCCAATGAGCGAATGATGGGTCGCGTCATAGTGATAATACTCAGTGCCCACCGTAGACACCGGAACAAACCCGTTGGCACCAATTTCATCAATCTCAACAAACAGCCCGGCTGCGGCAACCCCGGCGATACGGCCGGAAAAATCCGCGCCAACGTGTTTGGACATGTGAGAGGCAATCAGTCTGTCAACTGTGTCACGCTCTGCCGTCATGGCACGGCGTTCCGTTGTGGAGATCAACTCTGCCGTTTCGTGAAGGTGTTGTACGTCCCAATCTGAAAGGCCGTCATCTCCAAGCTTCAATGCCGCGATCAGCGAGCGGTGCACGATGAGGTCCGCGTAACGTCTGATAGGTGATGTGAAATGGGCGTAGCGGCGAAGGTTCAGACCGAAGTGCCCGCAGTTTTCAGGGCTGTAGACGGCTTGTGCCTGCGACCTCAACACAATCTCATTCACGAGATGTTCCACATCCCTGCCTTTCACCTTGGCAAGGATCTCGTTGAATTGCTTGGGTCGTAGATTCTGACCCAGGGAAAGTTTGACGTCGATCGATGTCAGAAAATCTATGAGCGCGCTCAGCTTTTCCTGCGAAGGAGCATCATGAGCTCTGTAGATGAAGGGGGCATTTTGGCCTTCGAGCGATTCTGCCGCACAGACATTGGCCTGGATCATGAACTCTTCGATGAGCTTGTGCGCATCAAGCCGCTCAGGTGTCACGATCCGTTCAATCTTGCCTTCGCTGTCGAACAGTATTTTCCGCTCAGGCAGATTGAGGTCCAAGGGGCCGCGCCGCCGCCGTTCGCGTTCAACCGCCCCGTAAGCCATCCAAAGCGGCTTCAGCACGGTTTCAAGCAGAGGAGTGGTCACCTCATCAAGCCGACCGTCAATGGCGTCCTGGGCCTGTTTGTACGAAAGCTTTGCAGCAGAACGCATGATGATGCGGGAAAACGTGTGGCCGCGCTTTTTGCCCTCGCCATCGAACACCATCGTCACGGCAAGAGCCGGGCGGTCTTCTCCTGGTCGAAGCGAACAAGCCCCGGCGCTCAATTCTTCCGGCAGCATCGGAACCACACGATCGGGGAAATAAACGGAATTTCCCCGCTCTCTTGCCTGGCGATCAAGAGACGATGCCGGCCGCACATAGTGCGCTACATCGGCAATGGCGACGATGACCTGAAATCCCCCGGGGTTTTTTGCATCATTGTCGGCGCAGGCCCACACTGCATCATCGTGGTCGCGTGCATCGGGCGGATCAATGGTGATGAGTGGTGTTTGCCGAAGGTCGTCGCGCTTGTCAGACAGAAACGGGCGCTCCTGCGCAGCCTCTTCGAGCGTTTCGGGTGGGAAAGTGTGGGGAAGCCCGTGCTGATGAATGGCAATAAGACTGATTGAGCTTTGGTCACCAACCTTGCCAAGGCGTTCCTTGACACGGGCTCTTGGCATACTGGAGCTGCGGTCCTTGATCAGCTCCAGAGTGACGAGTTCACCAGACTTTGCACCGGCATCATGACCCGGATCGATCTGAATTTCAGAGCGCGCACGCCGGTCTACAGGTATGGCACGGCCGCCGCCGGACTGAGATTGTGACGGCTGGTAAACACCAAGCACCGCATCCGGGCTTTTCGCCAACAGCCTGATTATCTGCGCCTCGTAAGGATACCCTTCAGGCGGCGTTTCACCAGTTTCCCGGATTTTGCCGAGCAGGCGATCGCCGG
>JAJFHB010000519.1 GCA_021775795.1 Hyphomicrobiales bacterium
GCCACAAGCGATGTGATCGATGTCAGCCCCCGCATTCCACGCTACGTCTACGCCCCGCTCGAAGCCCGTGGCTACAGTTTTCAGCGCAGCTCCTATTCTTATGATTTCGCCTCGGTCCATGCCGTCAGGGTGGAGGACGGCGAAGTTAGCGGTGCCGCGGACATTCTCTATGGCGGTGGCATGGCGTTGATTATCTAGAGCACGAGTGACGTTGGGCGCAGGGCTTCCAGCTCCGGTACCTTGTTTTTCAAGCGGACTGTTCTGGATACACTTCGCAGCCATTCATAATAGAGCGCTTTCACGGAGCTGAGTGCGACCCCGGCATCGCGCATCCGCGTGAGACCCACCTGTTCATCTGCGTCCATGCTTGCGACAGCATCCTGCAGGACGACGACCTTGTAGCCTTCCTCAAGCAGCCTCATCGCTGAGTGGGCTACGCAAACATCTGTTTCCATGCCCACACAGACGGCTGTCTTGCGTCCGGTGGCCGCAACATCTGCAAATATTTCGGCGTTGTCGACCAGACCAAAATAATCCTTGTTGTGGATCTTCGTGCCTTCCGGCAGTGCGTCCTGGATGGTTTGATTCAGGTTTCCGGCATATTCAATGTCTTCAGCCATGGCGACCACGGGCACGTCAAGGTGTTGAGCCACCTTCAGCAACCAGGCGACATTGCCGACAATCTTCTGCACTTTCGCGCGGTCATACTTGTTCAGAAAGCTGTCTTGAATGTCGATGACCACGAGCAGGGAATCATCAACGTCGACCAGTGATTTCTGGCTGGATGAACTATTGTGTTTGCTCAAAAAAACCTCCCGGCTCAGAAACAAGCCTCTCACAAATTTGCATTTCTACAATCCAGCGTCTTGCGCCGTGTCTAATTCGTGTAGGGATGAGCCGCGACATATCCTGTTTCGTCAACCGTGGCCGCAGTTGATATTGCGGCACATGTGAGCTCGCTCATTTCACTGAACAACCAGCGACGAAACGCGGAAATGTTTCTACGGCGCATCCAACTCTCAGGGCAGGTTATTGAATAGATGACTTTTGGTGACGTTCTGGCTGTGCAAAGCCTTACCAGCGTTCCCGCCGCAATTTCGTCAGCCACCAAAGCTTCATAAGCAAGAGCGATGCCCTGGCCCAACTCTGCTGCCCTCAGACTAAGGTCACAATGTTCGAAGATCGGCCCATGAAGGCTGTCATGCACGTCAATGCCCGCGCTCTGAAACCAGTCCTGCCATTCGTCTCCCACGTTATCTCTCAGCAATGTGTATTGAAGCATGTCCAATGGGCATTGAATAGGTTGTGCTTCTCTGATGATGCGAGGTCAACAGACTGGGATTCTCTATGTAGAAAGAAACGGGTCTGAAATGAGTCCGGCGGCGGATTGTTGTCCGTACTGGATGAGAACATCTATGCCATCGGTACGAAAATCTGTCGTTTCGATCCCCGTTGTGAGGCGAATCTCAATGTCCGGGTGGGCTTGATTGAACGAGTTGATGTTCTTCAGCAACCAGCGTGCAGCGAAAGCGGGTGTTGAATGGACGTTCAACCTGCCTTCGCGCCCACAGTCCTTGTTGCGTCGGGTACTTTCGTCAAATTGATCAAGGATTGCGCTAACATCTTTGAAGTATCGCTCGCCGACTGATGTGAGGGTAACCGCGTTTGCCTCACGATAAAACAACGTCTTTTCAAGGAAAGCTTCCAGAGCCTTCACCTGGTGGCTGATTGCGGACTGCGTCACGCACAACTCCTCGGCAGCTTCTTTAAAGCTCAAATGCCGAGCGGCTGCTTCAAAAGCACGTACGGCGGCAAATGGCGGTAGCAAACGTTTCATTCGGTGTGAGTCCTGTTCACCTGGCCATTAGTTTCTATCGTTTGTTTGCAGCAGTTCCTGAATTCTACAGTAGGCGGAACATTAAACCAAACGGAGAGCTGCTTCATGTCACTGACGAAAAGAAGGGCAATCAGACCTGCCGCCGTTCTGACGGCAATCGGTTTGACGATACTTGGAACAGCGCTCGGCCTTGCCGGCAATCATGGCACAGCCGATCCGGAAATTCCGACGGAACATGCCGGCCTGCAAGTCAAGTCGCTCGGTGTCATATCCGGAGTGTCGATGGCCGCGCAGATCGGACTTGATGGCTACAAGCTGCAGCTGCGAGAGATCACGATAGAGCCAGGAGGCCAGATCGGCAGGCACAGTCATGAGGCCCGGCCAGGGATTGTCAGAGTGATTAGCGGTACCTGGACGGAAGGTAGGCCTGACCGCGAAACTGAACACACAGCATCAAACGACAACGGAATTCTGGAGGACGAAGAGACCGTCCACTGGTTCTGGAACCGCGGCACCGAGCCAGCGACGGCCATGGTTTGCGATCTCGTGCCGGACAGCTGAGAACAGGTAAGTGCTGGCATGGAAGCCCGTGACAATCCAGTTTGATGGCCGAACCTCTGGGGAGCGCAGCTGTGGTCGAAAGCAAACCTGAAAGACGGCTATCAGTAATACTGATAGCCGATGTGGTCGGGTTCAGCCGTCTTATGGGGGCTCATGAACTTGAGACACTGCGTGGATTGCAGGAACACCAGTTTGCCTTGATCAACCCTTCCATCGGTCAGCACCATGGCCGCATTGTAAAGTTGATGGGGGACGGCATGCTCGTCGAATTTCAAAGTGCACTGGATGCGGTTCAGTGCGCCGTCGCCATACAAAATGGCATGATTTCCAGGAATGAAGCCGTGCCGGAAGACCGGCGTATCAGCTTCCGCATTGGCATGAATGCAGGCGACGTGCTCATCGATGGAAGCGACATATACGGCGATGGCGTCAACGTCGCGGCGCGCCTCCAGGAGCTTGCAGAACCAAACAGCGTTTGTATTTCGAGTAGCGTTTACGCGCAAATAGAAGGAAAGACAGACCATCCTTTTTTGGATGCAGGTGCGCATCACCTGAAGAATATTTCCAAAGCTGTCCGCGCCTACCAGTATCTCCCGGATAGTGACGTACACTCGGCAAAGTCCGCGTTTCGCCCCTTTGTTGATCTCCCGGAAGATGAGCGTCCACTGGCAACAGGCGGATGCCTTTGTGGTCAGTTGAGATACGAAGTGACAGGCAAAGCCCTGGGATCGATGTTATGCCATTGCCGCATGTGCCAGCGCTTCTCCGGTGCGCCGATGCTGGAGGGAACAACGTTTGAAGTCGAAAACTTCCACCTGACGAAGGGTGAGCTCAAAATCTTCCGATCATCAGACATCGCTGAGAGAGGGTTTTGCCCAAACTGCGGCTCTTCAGTTACCTACCAGGGACGCATCGGCTACTGGACAAACTGGGTGGTTGTTACCACCGGCAGTTTTGACGAACCCGGAGCATTTCCGCCCACTTATCATTTGGGCACCGAGAGCATGTTGCACTGGGTCAGACTTGCTGATGACCTGCCCCGAACCTCATGCAAAGACTCACCAAGCCTATTGGAGGCTTACAGGGCTGTTGGACAAGAGGTGCCGTAAGCCTGGTCACTCTTCCGCTAAGCCGCCGTTTCACCGCCAGATGCCATCGACACGGTCGTAAGCACCTGCCGTGAGGTCTGTTACACCGGCAGTGAGGGAAGGCTTCGATACTTTGTCGTTGCCGGCGGTCATCTGAAAGGCTTCGGTGTAGGCAATGTAGCGCGGGACCTTGAAGCTTGCGAGATGGGCTGCACAATGGGCC
Source organism: Hyphomicrobiales bacterium (assembly GCA_021775795.1). Taxonomy (GTDB): domain Bacteria; phylum Pseudomonadota; class Alphaproteobacteria; order Rhizobiales; family JAJFHB01; genus JAJFHB01. The sequence continues at coordinate 3,710 of JAJFHB010000519.1, forward strand.
GCAATATCCTGCGGCGTGATCTGCTCGGAACTCATGCCTTCTTTCAATTGTACAACGGCTTTGAGCTCTTCATCGCGAACCGTATCTGGGACACCAATCACGGCTGCCATAACGACACCTGGCAACTTGCACAGGCAACCCTCAACTTCTGCAGCGGAGATGTTTTCGCCGGAGCGCTTGATCATGTCTTTCATGCGCCCGACGAGATGATAGCCGCCGGCCTCATCGCGGCGCATGAGATCGCCTGTTCGAAACCACCGGCCCACGAAACTGTCCCGATTGGCAGCCGTCTTCCGATAATAGCCACACAAGTGTCCCGGCCCCGCGGTCCAAAGCTCACCAACCCCGCCGTCCGGGACATCATTTCCCTGATCATCGACAAGGCGCACTTCTCTCCAAGGTGTGGGAATGCCCATCGAACCACCCTCGGCAAGATCCGGCCGGTCGACCGGCACAAAGAAGGTGAGGCCGTTTTCGGTCATTCCGTAGGAGTCCCGGGCAACCACTCCGAAGCGTTTTTCGACCCGCTCGCGCGCATCGCCGTGGAAGTACCAGGCATGCACCCACTGAAGGCTTTCGCCCATTTCGGCCGGGTAGTCTTCCATGACGTGAACGGCGGGTACGGGAAAGGCGCAATAGTCGATCGAATAGCGCTGCACCCATTCGAAGAATTTCGAGATGCTGGGCCGGGCCGGACAATATGTGGTTGCATTGCAAAGCAGGGCGGCGATGAAAATAGCATTGCCCTGCATGTAGAACATCGGCTCATAGATGAGGATGTTGCGCGGTTTGTGTCCGCCTTGAGCAAATAAAGCGGCGGCTGTCAGCTGCAGCCAATAGCGGTGATCAAGCACGCAGCCCTTTGGATATCCGGTGGTGCCGGAGGTGTAGAGGATTGTCATCACATCGCCCGGCGATGCGTCCGCTCGGGGTTGTGAGGGCTGTGGTTCATGTTCAACAAGTGTTTGCCAGAGAGTATAGGTTTTGGACGCTTCCCTGCTTCCCCGCACAATAATGTTGCTGTCGGGCAGCCGTTCTGTGCGTTGTTGCATGTTTTCAAGCGCCGGCAGACACGCCTCATCAATGACCAGAAAATCAACATCTGCGTCATTCAAGGCGTAGTCGAGTTCCGTTGCCGTGAAATTCGGATTGATCTGAACCGACACCGCCCCAACCCAGGCCATGGCCAGCCAGGTGACCGGAAATTCAATGCAGTTGGGAAGCATCAGCGCAACATGAGTGCCTTTTCGGACACCGTGGTGAATGAGAGCGCTGGCCACGCGCCGCACCTGGTTGTCCAGCTCGGCATAGGTGAGGGTGATGTCGTGTTCAAAAAAGACAAACGCCTCGCGGTCGGGGGTTTTGTCCACCCGCTCACGCAGCATCGCAGGAATGTTGGAGGGAAGGGCGGCTTCCAGCTGTTCTTCACTCGGGTGAGAAACTTTCCAGTCCATAAACGCCTCCGTATGCCGTCTTCGATCAGTCTGATGAGATCTTACTTGCGCCACGCCGCCAGCCATTCAGCGACCAGAGCAGGGCGTTCGCAATTTTCAATCTCAATGTGAACATCGATGGGAATGATGGTAACGGGACCCCGCTCCGTTGTGCCGTTCACCGACGTTGTGAAATGGCCGCGGATGCGCGCGCCTAAGGGAACGGGTTCGATCAGCCGCAGGCGGTTGAAGCCGTAGTTGAGAATGTAACCTTCCTCCGTGGCGCTGCCGCTGCTCTTTATCTGCAGGGCGCTGGCCATCAAAGTAGAGAGCAGTGAGATCGTAAAAAATCCATGCGCATAAGGTTGACCATCGATCCGCATTGGCTCCGGGTCACGGGTAGCGTCTGCAAAGGCCTGGTTCATCGTTTCTGCAACGAGCAGCCAATCGGAAATGCCCAGATCACATCCGGCTTGAAGCAGTCGCTCAGGCACAGATTTGGCAGTCACCGTCTCGTCGCTCATTGCTGAGATGATCCATGGCCAGATAAATTCAAAAGGCACCGGGCTTAAAGCCCAGCGTGTCATAATTGTTATTATGCTGGCGTCATTGAATATGTAAAGAGAGGCCCGGCGTCTGAGCCGGCGAACTCATGACAGGGCGCTAACACAACTCCGGCACCCCTGAAGCGCCTAACCCGATTTGGGTTTGAGTTCTCTTCGTTCAGGATAGTGGGTTCTCAATCACAAGCTAGGGTCCTAAAACGTTCAACTATCGAAAAGGGCATGTGATGGACCACCGCGAGTTTTTCAGGTCTCTGTCTCCGGAACAGCGGGAACGGCTGACGGAGAAGTCTGATGTGCAGGGCTTGGCGCATCTTGCACTCCACTGGAGTGCGATCGCAGGCGTTGGTACGCTGATCGTGATGCGTGTTCCCGGCTGGCAGGCCCTCATCGTCATACAGGGCATATTGATCATTTTCCTGTTCACGCTTCTCCATGAAACCAGTCATCAGACGGTTTTCAGGACAGCGCGTTTGAACAGTGCCGTAGCTTATGTATGCGGCTTTCTGATTTTCCTGCCGGCAAACTGGTTCCGCTACTTCCACTTTGCCCATCATCGCTACACGCAGGAACCGGAGAGGGATCCGGAACTGGCGGAGGGCAAGCCTGAAAGTCTTTCAGCCTACGTTCTTCTTGTTTCGGGCCTGCCCGTCTGGCGAGGGCATCTGCAAACCCTGTTTCGCAATGCGCTTGGCAGATGTGACGATGCCTATGTTCCAGTTTCCAAGCTTCGCCGCGTGTGTGATGAAGCCCGGATCATGCTGGTGGCCTATGCGCTGATCGCGCTCCTATGCCTGTATCTCGGATTTTCTGAATTAATCTTTGTCTGGCTGCTGCCGCTTCTTGCTGGTCAGCCGTTCCTGCGGCTCTATCTTCTCGCAGAGCACGGCCGTTGCCCTTTTGTTGCAAACATGTTCGAAAACACGCGGACCACATTCACCAATTTTCTGGTGTTGAAGCTGGCCTGGAACATGCCCTATCACGCCGAACATCACACCTGCCCGACGGTCCCCTTTTACCGGTTGCCGGATCTGCATGAGCTCGCCCGGGAACACCTGCGCGTGACCGAAAAGGGCTACATCCGATTTCACAAGAAATATGTCAGCCAATTCGAATAGTGGCGGAGATTGCGCCCATCCACATTTGCCAATCGCCACTTCTCCGTTGACCGGCCCTAGCGCTAACGTTTAATCAACATTGCAGAGGCAGCCTTGAGCCACTCCGGTTGCCCGTTGAATGCGGCGTATGATGATTGCACGACCCACAACCAGAACTCCCTGGCGACCCTGGCGTTTGATGGCGTCCCTGGGAAATTTACGGTCCGCGAAAGCTGCCTCCTAACCATGTCATTTGGTGAAGACAAGCCCACGACAGCTCGAAGCGTACGATATGCGTTT
>JAJFHB010000520.1 GCA_021775795.1 Hyphomicrobiales bacterium
ATTGGACGACTTGTTTTCTGACCAGGAATTTCTCGTCGGAGGAAAGTTTTCAGTCACCGACATCATCGTCGGATTTTCGGTCAACTGGGCGCGTCGTGCGAAACTGATGGACGGTTTTTCAAATGTGCAGGCCTACAATCAGCGCTTACTGGACCGGCCACTGTGCACATTTGCCAAAGACTAGGAAGCGTTAGAGCCCCTTCTGGTTCTGCCCGGTGCCCACCAGCCACTCGTGGAACATCAACACTTCGTCGCGCGTATCGGAGCGCTTTTCAATCACGCTGAAGTACCCACGCTCAGTGCGCAGTGTCAGATCAGAGGGACGAATGAGGGCGCCCGTCGCCAAATGGTCGTCCATAAAATAGCCCCACCCAAGTGCCACACCGGCGCCATTGAGCGCTGCATGCAGATAAACCATGTAACTGTTGAATGTTGCATCTGCATGCGGTGGGGGCACCGCAATCCCGTGGGGATGAAGTAGCCTTTGCCAGTCTTCGAGATGGCCCACATCATCCAGATACAACAGGCGTTGCTTGATCAGTTCGCCCGGCCCGAGAGGCAGGGCGCCCGGGTCGATTGCCCCTGGACTGCAGATTGGAAACAACTCCTCGGGAAAGATCATTCTGGCATCAACACCCGGCCACTTACCATCGCCAAACGACACCGCAACATCACACTCGTCAAAGTCGTAGTCGTAGACAACGTCCTGCGTCACGACGCGAACTTCTATGTCTGGATTGAGCACCCGAAAGTCGGCAAGCCGCGTTAGCAACCAAAGCGTTGCAAAGCCGATGGAAACATTCACCGTCAGACGCGTGTCACGACGTTTCTTGCGAATGGCGTCCGCCGCCTGTTCAATAGTGTCAAACCCGATATTTGTCGCTGCCGCCAGACGATGGCCGGCCTCAGTCAAGCGCAGGAACGGGCGACGGCGCTCAAAGAGCCGGGTACCAAGGTCCTCTTCCAACGCTGCAATCTGGCGGCTGACGGCTGGCTGCTGCACGTTCAATACCCGTGCGGCCTGCGTAAAACTCAAGTGGCGGGCCACAGCCTCGAACGCTGCCATGGCATGGAGGGATGGTAACTTCGTCCTCACTTACATTCCTCGAATGAATGATCATCATGCATATTTTCCGTGTATCACGAGAGGTGAATTTTACATATCATTCATTGAAACGGCATGAGAGAGCCTCCCAGTAAATCTGATTGTTTTGAACATTGGAAACCGGTCATGGCAGAAACAACAGCAGCTCCGGAAAGCGAAGAACAACCCATGAGCCGTGACTGGCACTGGCATCCGGAGTTGCCGCTGCAGCGGCCCACAATATTTGATTGGCCTCCTTCGCCAAAAACCATATGGGGATGGGTTGTCGGACGCTGGCTGGGGTTTTCCCCCAACGTCATCTGGATGGCCCTTGCCTTTGTCATCTGGGCCTGGTTGCTGCCTGAAACTTCAAGAATGAGGACCTTCGAGCTCGGCTGGATGGCACAGATTTATGCGAAAAACTTCATACTGCTGTGTGTTGTTGCCGGCGGCCTGCAACTCTACTTCTACCGCGCCAACAAGCAGGGCAAGCGTCGAAAATTTGAACGGCGCGGCCTAGCAGCAAGTGGCCGTGCTTTCACTTTTTCAAATCAGCTAAAGGACAATATGTTCTGGTCCCTTGGCAGCGGCGTGGCATTCTGGAGCGCTTACGAGATCATCTATTTCTGGGCCTACGCTAACGGTTATGTTCCTGGCCTCACGTTCAGCGACAATCCGGTCTGGTTTGTTCTTATGTTCCCGTTCGTGATGTTGTGGTCATCGTTCCATTTTTACTGGCTGCACCGCTGGCTGCACTGGCCACCGCTCTACCGGGTGGCGCACGCGCTGCATCACCGCAATGTCAACGTTGGCCCCTGGTCGGGCATATCCATGCACCCGATTGAGCATCTGTTGTTTTTCACCAACATCGCCATTCACTTCGTGGTGGCTTCACACCCCGTCCATGTCCTGTTCCATAATTTCTTTCAGGCTCTAGGGCCCGCCGCATCTCACTCCGGCTACGAGAGCCTGGTCATAAAGGACAAAAGCCGCCTGGCGCTGGGAGACTTTTTCCATCAGCTCCATCACCGCTATTTTGAATGCAACTATGGAACATCTGATTTTCCCTGGGACAGATGGTTTGGTTCTCATCACGATGGCACGTCCGAAGCAACGCAGCGCTTGAGAGCACGTATCCGGGAGGTATGAGCCTTCGCAAATCGTTGGCCTCACCTCCGCGAACCGCTACAAGTACGCGCAGGAAGCATCACAAGTTGAGACCCGGGCGCGCATGAGTTGGAAAAAAGAAGTCGACGAGATTGACCAGCGCTTTGAACAAGCACTGGAACAAGGTGGTCCTGACGGTGTCTCACGCCAGCACAACCAGGGCCGCCTCACCCTTCGCGAGCGCATTGATGCGCTGCTTGATGAAGGTTCATTCAGGGAAATCGGACCCGGCGCTGGTTATGCGGATGAAGAGTATGATCCCGAGCCTGGAAAGTTCACGCCGGCAAACTTCATTCTTGGATTCGGCAAGATCGAAGGGCGGCTCTGCATTGTCGGCGGTGAAGATTTTACTCTCAAAGGCGGCTCACCAACTGAGGCCGGCCTGCGCAAGAGCATCTACGCCGAAACACTTGCCTGCCAGTACAAAGTACCCCTGATCCGCCTGCATGAGGGCGGCGGCGGGAGCGTCGGAGGCACGGGCAAGAAAGGCCTTGGCTCCCCGGTATACGATGTACCGCGTTTTCGCTCTGTTGCGGAGGCCATG
>JAJFHB010000053.1 GCA_021775795.1 Hyphomicrobiales bacterium
CGCCTCTATTCAGTAACCAAAGGCGAAATCAAGCCGGCCCCTCAAAAGGCCATAGCTTAGCTCGCCTATTGGCTCACAGATTTTGAACGAACTTGGCGTTTGTTCGGTTGTACAGCACGGGGTTTTTGAAAAAGAATCTGAGCCTCGACTCCAGGTCAAACTTGTGACGTGTCGGCCGGCCAAAAATGTTGGGCTCGCGCTTCTTGCGGGCAAAGCGGCGGCAAGATTCAAGATATGTATCCCAGTCATCATCTTTCGGCCTGTAAACAAGCTGAATCGGCATTTTCTGGGAGGTTGACTGTTCCCCTTTCTCGGCAACGGCAAGAATGAGGTGTGGCCATTTCGATGACACGTATGCCTTTTGAACTTTGTCCTGTTCTCCGTCCTTGAACGGCTGAATCTGAGACAGCTGCCATCTGGTTTTGAGCATGTTGCCGCGAACCTGAGCGTAATAGACAGCGCAGTCCTCATAGTTGTTGAGGGCATAGTAATCGAGAAAATAATCCGCCGAAAATATTGAATAGGCGCCGCGCCAGAGTGAGCCCACTTCAGAATGGATTATCCGCCCTCCCGGCCTGAGCAACTCAGAGCAGTTCATCAGGAACTGGGCTGGATTGAAAATGTTGTCCATGACGCCACCGTCGAAGATGAAGTCGAAATTACCCTTGAACTTGTCCGGAAGGGGGTAGTTCATATCGTGGATTATTTCGGCGTTCTCATAATCCGTCACATCGATGGAATGAAATTTCGCATCCGTGAACATGGAAAAGAAGTTTCTGTCGAGAATACCCTCCCCTGTCGCGGCCAGCGTGTCCTGGTCAATTTCGAACTCCGTTTCCCGTTCGGGAATTCCGAATTCAGCCATGTATTCCCGGATCTCTTCGATCGAAGGGACGACGGTCTGGCGGCCGCCCATGACCAGGTTTCCGGTGATCGGCCGGCGAGCGTGCTCGCTCAGAATCATCTTCGCTATCTGCTTGGTTATTGCCATGACACACTCCTTTGATGTCGCCCAATCTGCTGTGCGGTAATGTCTGGAAGTCCTTACAGCGAACCTTCAAACTCTCCGACGCGATCTACCAGGGCATTTCGTTCTTTGATGAAATGAACAACGAGCCATCCCGATGGCTCGTTGGCATTGTCTCCAGTGAGGTAACTCGCTGCCAGCCGCTCATCTGTGAAAACATGTTGATTGAGGAATCGGAGAGATGCGCAAAAACAACGTCGGCATTTTCCGGTGTCCCCACTTCCATGATGGCGTCTGTTGAAGACCAGACTGAGGGGTCGAGACCTGATACAAGCGCCGCCTCGTGACCCTCAATGTCGATTTTCGCAATATCTGCCCAGCGCAGATGCTCTTCTGCGGCCTCAAGGACCACAGAGAAGCGTTCGAGTTCGCCGTAGGGATCTTTCTTGGCGCCCGCAATGTGACTGCCCGTGGTGTTGCCAAGGACACGCACGAACTCGGTTTCGCCTGCCTCCAGCGATATCGCCGCCTGGCGAAGATCGGTCACCGCATCGTTAAGTTCAAGATTGCGCTTGAGCAAGCCGAAGTGAACCGGATCCGGCTCAAACGACCTGACGTCGAAACCGCACCGTGCCATACCGAATGAATGCAAACCAATATTAGCGCCAAAGTCGACGGCCCGATTGTAGCGGGAACGATTTGCATCATAAAACGCCAGGATGATCAGTTCGTCGATGCCGAACAGATCCAGGGAATCGATGTTGCCCATCTTGTGATATGGAAACGCCAGAGTGCCGAGCGGCCCAAAATCCACTTTTCCTGCATCTTCGCTGGAAAAGCAGGTCTCAACTTCTGCCCGGGCCGCTGTCCGTAGAACACGCCACAGGGCGTTGCTGTTCGTATGCGCGGTTGGTGATGATTGAATCACAGTGAATAGATCGGCAAACAAGTTCATTTCCAGTGTGTCTTTCGGAATTCCCAAACAGGAAGAGGATTAATCCAACGGCTCCAGAGACTTCGGCATGGGAGCGACGATCATGTTGGACAAGAATTCATCTCGCGGCAGCAGTGGTTCCGCATCCTCAATCGGATAGCCGAATTTCGACTGCGGTACGACCCTCTTTTCGGAGGGAATTTTCACGTCAATCAGCACCGGGCCGCTGATCTCCATTGCCCGTGCCAGCCCCTCTTTGATCGAGGCGTTGGAAGTGATCTCGACAACAGGAATATCAAAAGCCTGGGCCACCTGGCAAAAATCCGGGAAATCGAGGCCACCATCCCGCGATGTTCCGACATAGTCCCCGCCAAGCCATTGCTCCTGTGTCTGCTGCACCATGGAGTAACCACCGTTATTTAAAACGATCAGTCGAACCGGCAATTTGTGGCGCTTGATTGTCGCAAGCTCCTGCAAGTTCATCATCAAACTGCCATCGCCTGATACACAAGTGACCGGTTTCTCACCCAAAGCCAGACAGCCACCAATGGCTGCCGGCAGCGCCCAGCCCATGGCTGTATTGTTGAAATCATGATAGAGCCGCTGCCCGCGCGTGACATTGAAACCCTGCATCATCCAGGCAACAGCACAACCGGTATCAATGAAAACCTGATCATCTGCCGGCAGAGCCTGCGAAAGCTCTTCCATCAACACGTAGGGGTTTACCGATTCGTCACTGTGCGCTTCTTTCGGGCAGATTGGGTAGGCTTGCTTCCAGCCCTCAATGCGCTGGCGCCAATCCACCAGATC
>JAJFHB010000521.1 GCA_021775795.1 Hyphomicrobiales bacterium
TGCACGCAACATAGTTTTTCCAACCATCTACATTTTCCTGCACGAGACATCCTACACGAGACCGGGGCGAAAACTCTCTCGCCCTGCCCGGCGCTGTTTCTACGCCGGGACCGGGATCTCTTGTACATTCGGCACCACATAGCCGCGCTTAACGGCGGGCCGCTCGGCAATTCTGATGTACCAATCTCTCACATGCGGAAATTCATTCAAATCAATTGTTTGCCATTCAAACCGTGACACCCACGGCCATATGGCGATGTCCGCAATGGAATAGTGATTGGCAACATAGTCCCGTCCATCCAGGCGTTTGTTCAAAACACCATAAAGCCGCTTTGCTTCACCCAGATAACGCTGTTCGGCATACTCGGCCTTGCCCGGATTGAAGCGCACGAAATGGTGCACCTGGCCCAGCATCGGTCCCTGCCCGCCCATCTGCCACATCAACCATTCGATCGCGCGCCAGCGATCCTCCGTGTTGGACGGCAGGAGCCTGTTCGTTTTTTCCGCCAGATACATGAGAATGGCACCGGACTCCATCAGCGTCGTGCCGTTGTCCTGATCCACAATTGCCGGGATGCGATTGTTGGGTGCAATTTTCAGAAAATCAGGATCGAACTGCTCATCCTTCGTGATGTCGATGGCATGAACCGTATAGTCCAGGCCCAGTTCTTCCAGTGCGATGGAGACCTTTCGGCCGTTCGGTGTGGACCAGGTGTAGAGGTCGATCATATTCAATCCGATCAATCAGGCCGCAGTTTCGGAAACATCTGCAAGCCGAAAATGAATTTCTCGCTGCCGTATATAATCCAGCCGGCCTCCCGTTGAAAGCGCATCCCCGTCACAAACGCTTATCTGTTGTACGGTTGCTGATAGTGAATGAGATCACCCCCCGGTGGAGACGCGAGCAGGAATACTGAACAACATCAATTACCTCGTTGCATCCGCGCAGTCAGCACACTAGAGTTGTGGTGTAACCGGGGTGCGCAATCAGGCCAAACAAAAAACAGGCCGGGCGACAGGGACGACGGGGAAAGTGTCAAAGAAAACAGGCGTAAGTGCGCCTGACAGCGTGGGCTGTCGGGTGCGCGCGAAGTATGTAATCTGCATCGAATGGCTGGCGACGGTGTTTGTGTCGCTTCTTGCGGCATTCTTTCTAAGCGCCACAGGCGCCCTGGCTGTTGCCTTGCCGCCGGGCCCCGCCTGCGACAACACCAACAATGCCGGTCAGCTTAATCTGACGTGCCCGGCGAACACTTTTTGTAACCGTGGCGGCAACTTCCTCGCCGGCGAAACGATTACATTTAGCTTTACCATTGCGACCGGCCCGTTCACTTTTTCGATTTCTCCCGGTGGCGGCGGTTTCGTCAATGCCACCAGCTCGACGAACTTTGTCTTCGTGGTGCCAGCCGACGCCAATTACACATTCACCTACGACAACAGCGGGAACGCCGCCAACAGCACGAACATAACCGCCTCATGTACACCGGCGTCCAGTGGCGCCGACATGAACAAGGATACGGTGTCGCATTTCGTCGCCAACCATTGGTCATCGATCCTGGGCGTATACTCCGAGCACCGCACGCCGCTCCCCTACCAGTCTGACACTCCTGATGATGTCTTCCAGGACGGCACGGGCACAGAACCGGTCAGCATCAACGCGCTTGGCGGCACGTTCAGTTTTGAAGCGTCGGCCCGGTCCCTCATCCGCGGCATTCCGCAGACGCAGATGGTTGAGCCTGCAGCAGCCATGCGCAGCGTTCTGCCGCAAAGGTGGGATGCCTGGCTCAAAGGCATTTACACAAGCTTTGACAACGACGACACGAATGTCGATGGCGAGACGTTCGTGGTGATGGGCGGGATTGATTATCTGGTTCGCGACGACATTCTCGTTGGCATTCTCGCAGGCTACGATCATGGGGATCAGGATTCGGGAACACTTGATGCGGAATACGAGGTGGATGGTTTCATCGTCGGTCCCTATGCGAGCGTTCGGCTGGACGAAGAACTCACATTCTATGGCCGCGCGGCCTGGGGCATGGCCGAACACGGGTTTGAAACCGGCGCAACGGTCGGCGAGACGGATTCGCAGCGCTTTCTCGTGGTTGGCAATCTAAAAGGCACCTATTGGGACTTCTTCCCCGTGCGCCTCACTCCCAATGTTGCCGTGCACTATGTAAACGAACGGCTCGACGGCTTCGTTGATTCCGGAGGCACGCCGGTCAGTTCCACCACTGTCGAACTCGGTCGTCTCGAGTTTGGCGGCGAAGTCGGCTACCGCATCCGGCTGGAGAACGGCTATGTGATTGATCCCTATCTCGCCTTCCACGGCCTTTGGGATTTCGTCAATGAAGGCTCGTTGCTGCTCAGTCCAACGATCTCCGCGCGCCAGTCAGAGTTGCGTGCCCGGGTTGGTGCAGGCGTTCTCATACAGATTGGCGACAATGCTCATGTCAACGTTAGGGCAGAGTATGACGGCATCGGCACAAGCGACTTTGATGCCTGGACACTGCACGGCCGGGTAGCCATTCCGCTTGACTGACCTGCAACGGCCAGCAGGGTGCTGGAGGGAGCGAACAGCACACTGGAATGCTGCTGCTGGCTTTCGTGAAGCGTTGGAGCATTGATGACCAATTGAGCAGCTTCATTGAGAGCTTCCCCATCGGTGCGGGAAAACAGCCCATATCAAGCATTATCGTGCTTGCCATCCTTGGCCGTGGGTCCTATCGGATTTGCATGTATTATACGTTTCCCTCCAACACCTCCGCGTTCGCTGTCCATGATTACAACCGGCCTTACGCCGACCCGATTGCGGTACAAGCGGGTGAGCTCCTCATGCCGGATCGCACCAGAGTTACCGACATGTTTGGTTGGATTTGGTGCCGGGCACGGGATGACCGTGAAGGCTGGGTGCCTGAAGCCTGGCTCACTGTGAAGAAGCCGGTAAGCACAATCCGCAGTTACTCGGCCATAGAACTCACTGTTACCGCTGGAGACAAACTACGGCTGTTATTCTCGGAGAGCGGGTTCATCTGGTGCGAGACAGATGATGGATCGCAAGGTTGGTTGCCGGATGCCTTGCTGACCCAGAATGATCCGTCGGATTCTCAGACCAGTTGATCATAACCTTTGGTGCGGGCGTCCTCTTCGATCTCAATGATGCGGTCGTAGTCGCTGATTTCCACTTCGCGAACATCATCAATCAACAACGCAGCTCGAACATCCGACAGTGCCGGGTCAGAGGCTGCCGCCTTCAAGCCTGCGCGCAATCGGGCGACATCGTCAGCCGAAATCCCAGGCGCCGTGACGTACGGCAACCCTGGGGCACTTGGCGACACGGCAATCACCCGCACACAATCTGTCGTGGCGCTGCGATGACGGCGCAGGAGTGTCCACAATACCGCATCCACTGCGCAGACATCTGCCCGGCCTTCAGCCACAGCTTTGATGGAGAACGCATGCCCGCCGGTTTCAAGTGTCTCAGCAAAGAACGGGCCCATTTGCGCATGCGGGGCTATCACTGCTCGAAGCGCGGAATAGCCAGACTGGGAGTCCGGATTATTGAAAGCAACGCGTGTGCCACGAAGCTCTTCGAGCGTGGCGTATTCTGCATCGCGATGGACAAGAACGAAACTGCAGTAATCGGCACCTGTACAACCCTCACAGGAATAACAAGGAGCGGAAACGCAGGTAAGCCGGCCACGCCATTCATGCGTCAGGGGATAGCCGCAGGTTTGAGAAAACAGGAGATCGTCCCTTCCCCATAAAT
>JAJFHB010000522.1 GCA_021775795.1 Hyphomicrobiales bacterium
GGGCGAGGAACTCGAAGAATCGATCCCCTCTGATGATCAGCATCGGCATTTTGGTGGCGGGCAGACGGAAGCGATGATTGAGCTCGCGCCGGGTACCTATAAGCTCCAGCTTGTCCTCGGTGATCACTATCATATTCCGCACAGCCCAGCGGTCGCGTCGAACGTTATAACCGTTACGGTCGAGTAGACACACTACGGCGCAGTCACGGGGCTGTTGTTGCAAAACACTGACGCGCGCAGTTTTCCCGGGCCTTTGAGCTCCAGGGGTTCATTTCAAAACTGCGTGCGCCAGCCATTTTTCCTCTCTTCTTTCAAGCAACCCTTGACGTTCAGGGGAAAGCTGGCACAAGTTGAACTGCAACCTGACCAGCCGTAACGAAAGTGGACCGCCGTGAAACCGTTCTTCGTCCAGATCAAGTGTGAACTTGGCAAAGCCTACGAAGTGGCAACACAGATCGCCGATAGCGAAATTGCATCGGAAATCTATTCCACTGCTGGCAACTATGACCTTTTGATAAAATTCTACGCCGACGAAAACACTGATGTCGGTCACTTCGTGAACGAAAAGATCCATCGCTTCTCGGGCGTCAAGGATACCTATACAATCATCACGTTCCGGGCCTTCTGACCCGGCCTCGATGACGGCCCCGCCCCTGAATTTGCGGCTCGGCGTTCTAATGCTTGAAACGGGTTTTCCGCGTCCAAGCGGGGACATAGGCAACGCCAGCAGCTTCTCTTTTCCGGTCGATTACGAGATCATTGAGAATGCCAGCGTCGAGCGGGTTGTAACCGCCGAAGGTACATCGGAACATCTTGTCGAGGCATTCGTACGAGGCGGGCACCGGCTTGCGGCGCGTGGCGCCACAATAATTGCAACGAGCTGCGGCTTTCTCTATCCACACCAGTCTCAACTGGCAGCCGCCCTGCCCTTGCCGGTAATCTCGTCTGCACTTTGCATCATCCCGCATCTACGAGACATTTTCGGTGCGCATCAGCCCCTGGGCATATTGACTTTCGACAGCGATGTCCTGAAGCCCATGCTCAATGCAAGCGGACACAAAAACCTCGTCGTTGAAGGCATCCCCCGTGCTGGCGAACTCTTCCGTGTCATAAAGAACGACCGACCCACTTTGGACGAAAACCTGGCTGAACGAGAATGCGCCACAGCGGCAGCATGCCTCATGAAAGACAATCCTGACGTTGCTGCCGTTGTCCTCGAATGCACAAATCTCCCGCCTTACCGCAAAGCCATAGCGGCTGCCTGCAATCGTCCGGTCTACGATATTCTGGACCTTATCAACCTGCATGCAGACGCCACTTCACGCCTCCAGCGGCTGTGAATGCCATTTTGGAGTCGCGTGGCCATCCGCAGACCGTTACCATCGCGTCTGCAACGTAAAAGGGAGTTTGGCATGAAGCACATGAAAACCGCATCGATCGTCCTTGCGGCAGCGATGACACTTAGCGCTCACGCGGCGTCTGCAGCCGAAAAATGGGATATGCCACTTGCTTATGCCGCGAGCAACTATCACTCTGAAAACGCAACACAATTTGCGGCCGATGTGACTGAGGCGACCGGCGGCGAGCTGGAAATTGTTACACATCCAGGAGGCTCGCTCGTCGGAGGTGGAGAAATTTTCCGCGCTGTTCGCACAGGACAGGCACCCATCGGTGAACGCCTGATATCAGCACTTGGCAACGAGGACCCGATTTTCGAAATTGATGCTCTCCCGTTTCTCGCCACCAGTTTTGACGATGCCCGACGCCTCTATGAGGCATCACGCGAGAGCATGGGTGAAATTCTCGAAGACAAGGGCTTGCGTCTTTTGTATGCCGTGCCGTGGCCACCCCAGGGGCTCTACAGCACGAACGAAGTAACAAGTACTGCCGACATGCAGGGCGTTACCTTCCGGGCCTACAATGCGGCAACGGAGAGACTGGCAGAACTGATGGGCGCAATTCCGACCAAGGTTGAAGCTGCCGATCTGACACAAGCCTTCGCGACCGGCATTGCCCAGAGCATGATTTCTTCCGGTTCAACCGGCTATGACAGGAAGATCTGGGAGCACGTGGAATATTGGTATGACACCCAGGCCTGGCTGCCGAAGAACATGGTGATCGTCAACATTGAAGCCTGGGATGGTCTTGATGAGGCCACTCAGAACATCGTCCTGGAAGCAGCAGCAGCCGCAGAAACCCGCGGTTGGGCAAAGGCGGAAGAGCTCTCCAACTGGTACAAGGAACAACTTGCCGCTGAGGGCATGACTGTTGAACCTCCCAGTGATCAGTTGGCGGCAGATTTCCGTGCCATGGGCGAAACAATGATGACCGAGTGGCTAGAGCGCGCAGGTGATCACGGCCAGGCCGTCATCGACGCCTACAACGCCGCACAGTAACAACACCATGCCTGCGTGGCCGTGAGCGGTCGCGCAGGCATATTTTTCTCGCCGGCAAACCATCACATCGCCATTCAGGCATTTGCTGGAAGCCGTCTCAAGTGGGGGCTGTATCCGTGGTTGCGCTTTTAAGGGCCGCCGACACATGGCTTAACCGCCTCTATCTCCTGTGCGGCTACATCGCAGCAGCATTCTTGATCGTGCTGGCCGGGCTGGTTCTCCTCAGCATTGTCACCCGCCCTCTGGCCAAGATGAATGCCTGGCTTGATTATCCGTTTTCCGCAACGGCCTTCCACATTTCAGGCCTCAACGATTATTCAGGCTACGCACTCGCGGCGTCCACTTTCCTCGCGCTGGCATACACGTTCGTTGAGGGGGGCCATATTCGGGTTGCCATACTGCGCAGCAATCTAAGGGGAAAGGCAAAACTCGCCCTTGAGTTCTGGTGCTTTGCCATTGCCAGCTTCTTCAGCTGTTATCTCGCCTGGTTCCTGACGAAGATGACCTACATTTCCTGGGATTTTGAGGAGAAAGCAGAAGGAGCACACGCAACGCTTCTCTGGATACCCCAATCTGTCATGGCCGCCGGTTCGATTATTGTCGCAATCGCTGTGGTCCACAGCTTCATTAAGCTGCTGATTACCCGCGATGTCGACAGCGTCAACAAGACGCCAGATAACCAGTTGATGGAATAGAGCACATGGAAGAAGCCGGCTTCATCGCACTGTTCCTGTTTGTGCTCTTCCTGTTTCTGGGAACGGGCATCTGGATCGCCATCAGTCTGATTGGCGTTGCTGTTATCGGCATGGAATTGTTCACGACACGACCCGTAGGCGACGCCATGGCAACAGCCATCTGGAGTGCAGGCTCAAGCTGGTCTCTTGCCGCATTGCCGCTATTCATCTGGATGGGTGAAATTCTGTTTCGAACAAAGCTCTCCGAAAACCTGTTTCGCGGCCTGCAACCCTGGATGCAACGCTTGCCTGGTGGTCTGCTGCACGTGAACATCGCGGGATCAGCCATATTTGCCGCCATCTCCGGTTCCTCAGCGGCAACTGTTGCGACAGTCGGCAAAATGTCCATACCGGAACTGAGACGGCGCAATTACTCAGAGAAAATGATTGTCGGAACTCTCGCGGGCGCCGGCACATTGGGCCTTCTCATCCCGCCCTCCATTACACTCATTATTTACGGCGTCACGGTCAACGTATCCATATCCAAGCTTTTCGTTGCCGGCATATTGCCGGGCATAACGCTGGCCATCCTTTTCATGCTCTTCATCGGTGGCTGGGCACTTGCCTCCGGCGAGAAACATGCCGGCCATGACGAAAAATACAGCTGGGGTGAAAAGTTCCGGGCCTTGATGCAACTGCTGCCGGTGGTGACGCTCATTGGCGCGGTGATGGCCTCGATCTACACCGGCATCGCCACCGCAACCGAAGCCGCCGTCCTCGGCGTCGTCGGCGCCCTCATTTTGTCCTGGGGACAGAAATCACTGACAAGATCATCATTTGTGGAAAGCCTTCTCGGCGCCACCCGCACCACAGCCATGATCGCTTTCATTCTTGCCGGATCGAAATTTCTCGCCCTCGCCATGGGCTTCACGGGCATTCCATCGGCGCTTGCCCAGAGCATCGGGGGGCTGGAATTATCGCCGTGGATGCTGATCGTTGCGCTGACCGTGTTCTACATCATCCTCGGCTGCTTTCTCGACGGCATCTCATCCATCGTTCTCACCATGGCGGTGATTGAACCTCTCGTTCGCCAGGCCGGATTTGACATGATCTGGTTCGGCATCTTCCTGATGGTTGTTGTTGAAATCGCCCAGATCACACCACCCATCGGCTTCAACCT
>JAJFHB010000523.1 GCA_021775795.1 Hyphomicrobiales bacterium
ATCACCAGCGCGGCGGGCCTTTTGCCTTTGATAGAACAACACCAGTGCCAGAAGCCCAAAGCCAAGGAGATAGACCCACTCCTTTGCCGGGCGCCCGACCTGCTCCACGTCAAAATCAGTAATGTAATCGCCAAATGTCACACCGGCTGTCTCTGCAGGCCCTGTGTATTGCGTGTTTGTGACGATCAGACGGTTGTCTGTGTCCTGCCTGACGGTCACTCCAAGACGCTCGCTGAATTCCTGTTCAGCTTCCGTACTTGTTTCATCGGCAGGGATGACGAACAGCTTGTAGCGGTCCCCATACTCAGTTTCGCGGGTGACATGCAGACGGACGGCGCGATCAGCAGGAAGAGCTGCTCCATCTTCTGAAACAATCTGCTCGAATGCGACCGGCACAAACTGTGGGTATAATCTGTTCATCAGCGCATCCGGTCGGAACAGGGCAACGACAACGACCATGAGCAACACGCGCTCAATGACGTTCATTTTCGTGAACAGCCAACCTTGCGTCACACAGGCAAAACAAAGGATTGCCACCAGAGACACGACAAATATTGACACCCCGTGCCAGATGCTAGTTACGCCGATGAGCAAAAGTTCAGGATTGAAGATGAATACAACCGGTAATATTGCGGTTCGGATGTCGTAGAGGAACGACTGCACCCCAGTTCGCATCGGATTGGCGCCGGATATCGCGGAGGCGGCAAAAGCCGCCAGACAGACGGGCGGCGTTGAGTCCGCCATCAACCCAAAATAGAGAACGTAGAGATGTACCGCGATCAGCGGGATCACCAGACCTGACGCGCTTCCAAGTTCGACCAGCACCGTTGCCATAAGGGAGGCAACAACAATGTAGTTGGCTGTGGTTGGAAGCCCCATGCCCAGAATCAGACAAACAACCGCGACCAACGGCAGGAGGATATAGAAATTACCCTGTGAAATGGCCTCGATGACTGACAGCATGGCGTTGTTCAGGCCGGTGGATGAAACAACACCCACAATAATGCCTGCAGCACCCACTGCAGCTGTTACACCGGCCATGCTCTTGGCCCCTGAAACCATGGCATCGAAGGTGGTCTTGAGGCCTGCCTGCACGCCCTTCACCAAAGACTGCCCGGCCCTTCGCGCATCGATCTGCGCATTGATGAAAATAATGCCAACCATCAAAAGAATGGCATAGAAAACAGCACTTCCGGGGCTCCAGCGTTCGACAAGAAGCAGATAGATCAAGGCGCCGATAGGAATGAGGAAGTGGATGCCACCTTTCAGGGTCTCCATGACCCGGGGCAGATCGGCCTTTGGCATGCCCTTGATGCCCATCTTCATTGATTCAAGATGGGAAATGTAAAACAGGGCGCAATAGGAAATGATCGCCGGGATCGCTGCGTGGACGATGACATCGTAATAGGAAATGCCGATAAATTCGGCGATGATGAACGCGGACGCACCCATGATGGGGGGCATAAGTTGGCCATTGGTTGATGCTGCAACTTCAATTGCCCCGGCCTTGTGAGCCGGAAATCCCATTTTCTTCATCAACGGAATTGTAAACGCGCCGGTGGTGACCGTGTTGGCGATTGACGATCCGGATACTGTTCCGGTCAGGCCTGACGCCATGATTGCGGCTTTGGCCGGACCTCCTCGGTACTTGCCGACCAACCCAAATGACAGATCCAGGAAAAAGCGCCCTGCTCCGGCCTTGTCCATGAAGGCGCCGAACAGGACAAAGAGGAAGACATAGCTCACGGAAACACTGATCGGGATGCCAAATACGGCTTCACTTGAAAGCCACTGATAGCCGATCAACCGTTCGAGAGAGACGCCTTTATGCGAGATCACATCCGGCATGGACTGGCCGAAGATCGAGTAAAGTATGAAGATTGTGCAGACAATGACGAGCGGGATGCCAACACTGCGCCTTGTCCCCTCCAGCAACAAGACGATGCCGATACCACCAAGTATCGCTTCGAAGGGAAAGTTCATTCCAGCAACAGGCAATTCGAGAAGAATGCCGTTTCGATTGACAATGCCCTCGTAGGCCAACCACCCGTAGGCGCAGACCATGAACGCCAGGACGGCGATGAAAACCGTAATCCAACTTGACCAATGTCGCCGTGCTTCCCATGCAGATGGAAACATCAGGAAGCCGAGCAACAGCCCAAATGCGAGATGAAGCCCTCTTGCTGGCAAATCAACAAAGATCCCGAAGCCGAACCAGAAAGGCAGTGGTGAGGCGATCCAGAGCTGCCAGAGTGACCAGGCAAACGCTACTGCGGGCACCAGAAGAACAAGGCGGCCACTCAGGTTTTGCTGTGGCCCCTCGTACTTGTCGACGAGCGTGTCTATGTCTGATTGTGAGGACATGGGATATTCACTGAATGCAGTTGAGGAAGCGCCACCCTGCGCTCTGCAGCAACAGGGTGGCGTGGGAGGTTGAAGTGCCCTGCAAATACAGTCTTGCAGGGCGCCTCACTTACATCATTCCCTTTTCTTCGTAATACCGGACCGCGCCAGGATGCAGCGGTGCGGAAAGTCCATTCGTGATCATGCCTTCCGGCGTCAGAATTGAGTATGCCGGGTGCAGAGCTTTGAAGTCTTCCAAGTTCTCAAACACGGAGCGCACGACTTCATAAACAACATCGTCGGACACGGTTGCGCTTGATACGACGGTTGCGTATCCACCAAAGGTCTGAACAGGCGCGGTGGTTGATGTGTAAACGCCGGCTGGAATGTTGACGGGACCGTAGAATGGAAATTCTGCAATCAGTCCTTGTTCAACTTCGGTGTCCAAATTGACGATATAGGCGCCACACCCTTCGGTCGCTACCGCAACGCCGGAGTTCGGTATACCCACCACGTAGCCGTAGGCGTCAATCTTGCCGTCGCACAACGCCTGGGAGTGCTCGGTTGAGGTCATTTCCGTGACCAGTCCGAAGAATTCCTTAGGCGTGTTGTAACGTTCCATAAGCAGTTCAGTTGTGGCGTGTTGCCCCGATCCCGGGTTGCCCATATTGAAGTTTTTACCTTCAAGATCAGCCCACGACATAATGCCTGAATCTGCTGCTGCTATCAGTTGATAGGGCTCCGGGTGCACGGAAAACACAGCACGAAGATCAGGATTGCTCGTTACCCGGTCAGATGTGCCATTGAACGAATGGTACTGCCAATCGGATTGCGCCACACCAAAGTCAAATTCACCTTCGGAAATCTGGGCGATGTTGTAGGTCGAACCAGCTGATGAAGGTGCTGAGCAGCGAATGTTGTGCTGGCGGCCTTCTGAGCGACCCTCGGCGGCATCTTTGTGGATCATCCGGCAAATTGCATTGCCGGTGACAAAGTAAACGCCGGTCGGTCCGCCGGTTCCAATTGTGATGAATGTCTTGTCTGACGCCGCATTTGCAGTAAGTGAGCCCAACGCGGTTGCCGCGACGAGGCCCAGTGCCAAAGCGGTAAGTTTTGTTCGTTTCATAATATTCCTCCCTTTCGCGCGATATCACCAGAGATGGAAATTCGCGCCATTAATGAACGAAGTTGAGCGTATAAAACAAATTGCGTCAAATAATGTCATTTGCTTTTGGTATTGTGTATTTCTATAGGGGCGGAAACGGGAGCATGGGAACGCTCACATGGATATTCGACAGCTCAAATGCTTCGATGCTGTATTGACCACCGGCGCAATGACCAGAGCGGCAAAATTGCTCGGTCTGGCGCAACCCACTGTCAGCATAACCATTGCGCAGCTCGAGCGCGAAATCGGCTTTACGTTGTTCAAACGCTCGAAAGGCTGGTTGGAGCCCACACCAGAGGCCTATTCGTTTCACGGTGCTGCAATGGAAGCCATTGAGAGCATCTCCAGGGTAACGCAGGTTGCACGTGAGATCAGGCGCCTTAACGAAGGCGAGATATCAATCCTTTGCTATCCCGGCATTGCCTGGCGATTGATGCCTGAGCTGATCGCGGAATTTCGGGAAGAACGGCTAAACGTCCAGGTCAAACTGATTTCGCGTAGTTCAGTGGCTCTGCGCCAGCTCACAATGGCACGGAACTTCGACATCGCCATCGTTGAAGCCCCTGCCCCTCAACCCGCTGCAAATGTCGAACTGATTGATTACAAATGTATGTGCGCGCTTCCGGTCGGCCATCCACTTGCCGGTAAGACCGAAATTACACCCGGCGATCTCAGCGGCATGCCGGTTGTCATGTTGTTTTCGGATCACTCGACGCATCACCAAATCCGCAAGGCCTTTGCAGACGAAGATGCAAATCTGAACATTGCGCTGGAATGCGATTTCTTCGCTTCTGCATGGAACTTTGCGCGTTCAAGTGGCGGTGCAACAATCATTGATCCGGTGACGGCAGCACAGATAAATCCTGGCAACCTTGAACTACGCCCGTTTAAACCGGCCATTGACTATCAATTGGCGCTGGTCCGCCCGTCACATAGAGCTCACTCACGTCTTGCGACTGAGTTCTACAATCTCCTGCAACAAAGACTCCTGTCGCTGGTCTTAGCTTGCCAACACTCACTCTGAATTTTGCCTTTGGCAGATCACACGTATCTCTACGAGCGTCCCTTCGGTGATCAGTTCTGTTGATCCAATGGAAGACCAGGCGGGATATGGTGCCATGACGAATTCATCCTTCACTTTGACAAACGCGTCCAGATGCTGACGCAAGCCAACGTGGTAGGTCGTCATTTCGACCATGTCTTCAAAATCCAGGTTTGCGGCATTCAGTGTTTCACCAAGGAATTGAAATGTGTCGCGGAACTGGGTTTCGGGGTCACTCGACACGGAGCCATCTGGACGACATCCTGTAACACCGGAAATGAAGACAAACTCGCCCGTGTCAAGCGCGGGCGAAAAATGCCATTCGTCGTGGAAGTGGGCAAAATTTGGGGCTGAATAGGTTTTCCTCATGCCATAGCCTTTCGGTGGTTTGAGTATCATCCGTTGTATCCGGGCCGATCCGATTCTGACGCGGTACGGAAACAATTGGAGATGCGTGCCTGCTTCAAAATGTTCGTAGAAACTTGCTGTACCAGTGGGCCCACAATCCAGATCGGATCACGTGTTCACAGTGATGCCCTGGCGGTCTGATTCATGGCTCTTTCCAACACTGGATAGATGGCAGGGTCCAGGGTCTGGGAAACATTGAAACGCAAAAAC
>JAJFHB010000524.1 GCA_021775795.1 Hyphomicrobiales bacterium
GAGGCGTCATTTTGGTGACGCTCTAAAATCGCTTCACGTTGATATGGAACAGGTTTGAAACTTATTCCTTGGTGCAGCTTCCAGATATTGTGTGGCAGTCCCGGCAGGTCGCAACTTCCACCGTGCATTGCTCATTAACGGCTAGATTGATGCAATCCTGGAAGCCGTGGCACGTGCAGTTTCCAAGCGTACAGACATAGGCTGATCTGCCATCTCGTGTCGTGTAGGCCTCATTCCCCAATGCCTGAGCCGTTCGCCGCGCCGATGCAATATCGCCGCTGCGCATGTAGCGGGCAAACTCTTCCATCTCATAGATCGGAACCACGTCGTGGGCTGCTGCAACTTTGAAACTGCCATCGCTGGCCTGTGCGGGAGAGTTGAAATGCAACCCGAGACCAAGGCCTGCCATTGCCAACAGCATGAATGAAATCATTCTTGCGCTCATGAGACATTCTCCCCGGTTTGTGCCGCAGCGACACCACATTGATCTCGCACCAACCTCACAGGAGATGCGGACTGTGCCTATGGTCTGCAGGATTTGTGGCCAGGATATGTCAGGGCCGTTGCACGACGTGCGACCGCAAACGCGATGCTTCAAGAGCGGACGCGTGTCTTCTGCGGATCAAAATGGGGAAACGAGACGATCCGCGCGGGAAGACGCTTTTGATGGCCATCAAGTTTCCCTATCTCGATTTCTGTCCCGACATCGCAATGCGCCACATCAAGGCGCGCAAGGGCAATTGACTTTTTCAATACTGGCGAGCGCATGGCACTTGTCACTTCACCTACCTGGGCGCGGCCAATGTGTATGTGATCGCCATGGCCAACCGGATCCTGGGCGTCAATTTCCAGACCCACCAGCTTGCGCTGCGGATGGGCCTTGCGCCGCTCCAGGGCTTCGCGGCCGATAAAATCCTCGTCTGTGGATTTCAGCGCCACTGAAAAGCCGATGCCGGCTTCAAACGGGTCGGTCTGATCGCAGAACTCCTGGCCTGCAAACATGAGACCGGCTTCAATACGCACCATGTCCAGGGCATCCAGGCCAAGCGGTGAAATCCCGTGGGGCTCGCCGGCGGCATGGATTGCATCAAACACAGTCACAGCGTCCTTGGGGTGGCACCAGACTTCATAGCCAAGCTCGCCGGTGTAGCCGGTACGCGACACGACTACAGGGGCGCCTTCAAAGTCGTGAATGCGGCCGATTGTGAAGCGGAACCATTGCAGTTCTGCCAGTGCCGTTTGAGCCGGAGCGGTCCAGATAACCTGCTCCAGTATCTCGCGCGATTTCGGCCCCTGCACGGCTATATTGTGCAGCTGATCCGTGGAAGAGCGCACCCAGGCTTTCAGCCCAAGTTTTTCCGCCTGCTGACGCAACCAGACGCCGCCAAATTCCTCACCACAGATCCAGCGGAAGTTATCCTGACCCATACGGAACAAGGTGCCGTCGTCCAGCATGCCGCCGTGTTCGTAACACATGGCCGAATAGCTCACCTGGCCGACGCTGATTTTGCGGACATCGCGGGTAAGAGTGTATTGCATGAGCGTTTCAGCATCGGGGCCCGTCACCTCGAACTTTCGCAAGGGCGAGAGGTCCATGATGGCGGCGCGCTCCCGGCACGCCCAATATTCAGCGATCGCCCCTTCGTTGTTGAAATGCGTAGGCAGCCAGTAGCCGCGATACTCCGTGAAGTTGCGGGTGTGGCGCTCGAAGGCCGGGCGGAAAGCTGTATCCTTGGTCATCTGAGGTTCGGCGTCAGGGGTCATTCGAAAAGCCACCGCTCTGGAAATTGTTTCTTTGTCGGAATAGGTGCGTACATGGATGTCCGTCGGGTTCCAGGCATTCGCCGCATCGATATCATCGGAACACGATGATGAAACACAGACAATGTCTGTAAGCGCGCGCATGAGCACATAATCGCCGGGCCGCGACCAGGGTTCATCCAGATAAAGTGCGTTGTGGTCGTCGATGGCGGTGTTGTAAAAATAGTTGAGCGCCATCCAGCCCTTGCGGGGATCAACGCCGAAGGGCGCCAGCACGTTGTTGAAATTGTCCGTGCAATTCACATGGCCCGGATAGCCAAGGTCATCGTAAAACCGCGATGTACAGGCAAGCGCAAAGGCATCATGACGTCCGCAGGTATCGCGGATCACCTCAATCAGCGGTGTCATGTCTTCATCGAAGCCCTTCGACAGCAGGCCCGGCGCTGGATAGCCCAGCGCGGTGAGAGTTCGCGTCGTTGTCGCATCCAGTGGCTTTTGCAGTCCTTTATCGAGCTTGCGCACATCGAAACACTGAAAGTCGGAACACTGACGCCCATCCACATCGATGACCTGAATATACTCTCCCGCCTTGACGACAAAAGCTGAGGCCGTGGCCGCCGCAACGCGAATGTCCTGCAAGGGATCTGCAAGCGGTTCCGGCAGATCGTGCCCGGGTTCCGTTTCCGGATCCTTGCGGACCACATCGAGACGCAATGGCGTAACGGTGTTCTGGGAGGCAACATCCATTGCCGCACCCGGGGCCGCGGCCACGAGCAGAGCCGGTTCCTGGGCAGTGAAAACGGCACTCTCACCGGCAACAGTGTCAGGCGTGAAAAGGTGCACGGCCTCAGCCTTCTCAACCTCAATGCTCCGTCTGGCGAGAGAAGCACGCAGTTGAGCGGCGCTATCGCTGCTGGTTGCCAGGATCTGGCGAATACCGTGCGCGGGCGAGGGCGCGTTTGAGCCAATTATCCCTGTGGAGACACGGCCACCGGTGTCCGCCGCCATAAGTTCGCAGACCTGTCCGCCTTCCAGATTCGTGATCGTAATCTCGTCACCCGCTTCCAGGGAGATGACGATGGAACCGCCAGCGGGTACCTGATAGCGCTCATGACCGGGAGGCAAAAGCCTCACTCCGGGACGATAAATCCGCGAAGCGCCCGGCGGCGCGGCGGCGAATGGATTGCGTTCTGAAATATTCAGCATGATCGAAATCCTGCGACATCAATTACTTAAAGAATAGGGCATTTCATAAGGATACAGAAGTAGCAGAAGTAGTGAAAACACCCTCAGGTGTCGGCAACAATAAATTGCGCTGTTTTCTCCATTTGACGCAAAGCTTGTTCACAGTGACGCATAATTGCGGTTGCCAAATCCCCCTCTGCGTTATCTAGTTCGAGTGTTCTGCCTGCATTTTTCTATGCAGGACACAGGAACAGGGGAGAAACATATGAACCACAATCGACTGAAAAACCATTGCGGAAAACTCGCCGCAGCGGCATTCCTCGGGTCAGCAATTGTCTGCTCTGGAGCCTACGCCCAGAGTGACACTGCCGCCACGGAAGACACCGCTGCCCAAGAGGGATCTGCAACCATGATGGCGGCAGACAGCGGCCATGAAATCACTTTCACATCGTGGACCGGACCGTACATGCGCAGCCAGATGCTGGGATTTGTGCGTCCCTACGAAGAGCAGACAGGCAACAAGGTCAACGTCGAACACTATGCCGGCGGCATTGATGAAATCCGGGACCAGGTTGAATCTGCAAATGTGATCTGGGACGTTGTTGACCTGACGCAGGCGGATTCACTTCGAGCCTGTGAAGAAGGTCTTCTGGAGAACCTTGATGACATAGAATTGCCTGATGGCGCCGATGGAACACCGTTCCGCGAAGATTTCGTCGATGGAGCCCTGAACTCCTGTGGCGTTGGTGTCATCGTCTGGGCCACAATCTTTGGCTATAACACCGACAGCTTTGGCGACAATCCGCCCAGTGCCGTTGCGGACTTTTTTGATACCAAGAATTATCCCGGGCCACGCGCAATTCGTAATGACCCAACAGTGGTTATGGAATGGGCACTGATTGCCGACGGCGTTGCTCAGAGCGATGTCTACGCCACCTTGCAAACACCGGAAGGGGCTGCGCGCGCATTTGGGGTTATGGATTCTATCAGGCCCGGGCTTGTGCTCTGGCAAAACGGTCTGGAGCCCGTTCGGCTCTTGAACGCCGGCGACGTTGTGATGTCTTCTGTATGGGCAACCACCGGCGCCACGAACTCGGTTAAGGACGGGGCAACATTCTCCGTCGTCTGGGATGGCCGGGTGATTGAGCTGGATCTTTTCGGCATTCCGAAAGGCAGCCTTCACAAGCAAGAAGCCATTGAGTTCATCAGCTTCGCCAGCAGCTCAGAATCTCTCGCAAGCATGGCATCCTTTCTGCCCAATGGTCCGACACGGCAATCGTCTCTGGCGCTCATATCCGACGACATTCTGGCACAGCTGCCGAATGGCCCGGCCTATGACGACCAGGTGTCGATCCTGTCAAACGCTGAATGGTGGTCAGACAATCAGGCCACACTTAATGAAGCCTTTGATGCCTGGATCGCTGAATCTTCTCAGCAAGGTGCTTCCGGCACAGTGCGATAAGCGAGAGAATATATTTTAGGAGGGAACTCTAATGAGTGATGAAACTCATACACCGCCGGATGATCTTGTCGCAAAGTCCGGATTTTTTGCAGGGTCGAACACCCTCATGGCCGTTCTATCAATGATCATGATTATCGGGTTTGTCGGCTTCACAATCATTGATGTTGAAAATTCCGCTGCGGTCTTCGCGGTCGGTAAGGACTTCATCATCAGTACGCTTGACTGGTTCTATGTGAGCGTTGTGACGATTGCGCTGTTTTTTGTGTTCTGGCTTTTGATCAGCCGCTTTGGCGATGTGAAGCTTGGCAAAGATGACGAGGAGCCGGATTTCTCGACCTTCTCGTGGATCTGTATGCTCTTCAGCGCCGGATTGGGCTCTGGCCTCATCTACTGGGGCGTCGCGGAGCCAATGTACCACATTCAGGACAATCCGTTTCTGACCCGTGAAGGCATTGCGCCGGGCGGTGTGGAGGCGGCAGGCGTCGCCATTCGGATCACCAATTTTCATTGGGGCCTGCATGGCTGGGCGCTCTATGTTCTGGTGGGCCTGAGCCTTGCATACTTCTCCTATCGCAAGGGTATTCCGCTGTCGTTGAGAGCCGCCCTGTACCCGATACTCAAAGAAAAAGTATATGGCCCCTGGGGGCATCTGGTCGATCTCGTCGGCGTTTTCGGCACCATTTTCGGTCTCGCAACGTCGCTTGGTCTTGGTGTTGGTCCGATTGCTGCCGGTCTCGATAATCTCGGCTGGCTTTCAAACACGACAGCAAATCAGATGATCCTTATCGGAGCTATCACAGCGATGGGCACGGCGTCTGCCGTCTCCGGTGTGGGCAAGGGTGTCCGTATCCTCAGTGAGTGCAACGTCTTTGCAAGTCTTGGGTTGCTGTTGTTGTTCCTCATTCTTGGACCAACGGCTTTTATCCTCGGCATGGTTATCACCGGTGCTGGAGACTATCTCTGGAACGTCATTCCCATGGGCTTTTGGATCGACAACGAGCCGGACCGTCAGTGGCAAAGCTGGTGGACCATCTTCTATTGGGGTTGGTGGATCGCCTGGTGCCCATTCGTCGGCCTGTTTATCGCCCGCGTCTCGAAGGGCCGTACCATCCGTCAGTTCTGCTTCTGTGTGCTGCTGATACCAACTTCGGTCGTCGTGCTGTGGATGGGTGTCTTCGGCGGTGCAGCTGTTGGTGTTGATCTTTTCAACAACGCCGGTGTCGTTGATGCAGTCAATGCGGATTACGCAACGGGCGTGTTCGCGACAATCGCTGGTTTTGGAGTTGAATGGCTGGTAACGCCGATCACAATCCTGACCACGGTTTTGCTGATCTCGTGGTTTGTCACGTCATCTGACTCGGGGACTTTGGTGATGTGCACCATGTTGTCGATGGGCGACGAACATCCCCCGATCAAGTTCCGGCTGTTCTGGGGCATCACCTCCGGCATCGTGGCCGGGGTGTTGCTGCTGGCCGGTGGCCTTGGGGCGCTGCAAACAGCGTCAATCGTGGCAGGACTGCCGATCGCGGTCATTCTGCTGCTCATGGCCTATGGCTTGGCCAAGACACTGCATGAAGACTTCCCTGTCGCCGATGTCGAGGACAGGGCGGAGATGCAGTTTCTCAACCGCTAGACACAACACGATACGGTGGCTCCTACTATCGGGAGCCACCGAAAACATTCGGGCCGGATCATTCCGGCCCGTTTCTTTTCAGGTGAAGCGTTGTGGATTTGGAAAGGCCGGCAGTCAGTCGGTGAGATGCACAATCACATCAATGCGCCCGACCTTCTTGCCGAGTGGTGTTTCGGGCAGGCCTGAGAGGATAAGATCCGTTTCCTCGATATCGATGAGCCGGCCTTCTGTCTCCAGATAGTAGTGATGATGATCTGACGTGTTCGTGTCGAAGTAGGTTGTGTGCCCGGGAGCTGCCACTTCGCGCACCAGACCTGCAGCTGAAAACTGCTTCAAAGTGTTGTAAACGGTCGCCAGCGAAACGGGCGGATATGCATCCTGTGCCAGCGCAAAGAGATCCTCTGCGGTCACATGCCTGTCGCCGTCCGCAAAGAGCCGCTCCGCAAGTGTAAGCCGCTGCCGGGTCGGCCTGATGCCGGCCTGACGCAACTTGATTTCACAAGAGCTTTGAACAACAGAAGTGCTCATCCGTTCGGCCTTTCGCGTCTTTATTCATGGCCGGCTCACGGGTTGCGCCGGCACACCACTCATAATCTGCACAAGACAGACACAGCACTGGAAGCAAAAACTCTTCCGGCCCGCGAAATAAGAGGCAGGTGGCACCTGTTGTCAATGTTTTTTTCAATGATTACAATAACTTAGAAATAGACTAATTCTAAGCTGATGCCGCCCACAGCACTCCGTCTTGTCAAAACGGCTTATTTCCAAGCAAATTCAGGCTGGCTGTAGTGAGCGACACGAGTGTCGAGGCCGCGAATGCAGACTTCACGAAACTGGTAGAGGATTGCTGCCGTTGGCGCATACATGCTGTGTCCAAGCGTTGGCAGCCGCGAATAGAGCACCGGATGCTCGCTGTGCTCTGTTTCCATGAAGTGGGGAATGGCGTCACTGTCGAGCTCGCTGAAGGGTATGTAAAAGGCTTCGGCCACTTCTTCGGGATCAGGATCAAGCGGCCCTGCATCTCCCGCCCAGACGACGATGGGTGTTACGCAAAAACCTGACTGGGTCGCATAATCATCAAGCAGTCCGACAACATTGTCAGGCGGCAGCGACAGACGCAGTTCTTCCTCCAGTTCGCGAAGCGCAGTCTGGATGAGGGTCTCGTCTCCGTCGCGACGCCCGCCCGGCAGAGCATATTGGTTCGAATGGCGGCGCATGGTCATAGGCCGCAACGTGAGGAGGATTGTAGCTTCGCTGGAAGCCTCGGCCTTCGCTATGACAAGGGCAACCGCTGCATGCCGCAGGTCGTCATCATTCAGGGCACGGCGTTCAAAACGATCCAGATTGGCGGCGACTGTCTCACGCAGTTCACCTGACAAAACATGTTTCATGGTCTGCCTCCTACATGCCTTCATGGAAAAACGCAAAGGCACTTTTAGCTGCACCCTATCTGACGGGCAACGGATGACTGTATGATGGCGCGAAGCCAAAGCTCAATCAGACCACACTGGAGTAAGCACCATGAGCATAACCGTAGATGAGCTGGAAGGCGGCGCAAGCAGTGTTGCCACAGATGACGCGGAAACCGCGCCTGACCGGTTCGTGGAACAGGCGCTCGTTGCGGACAAACAAGAGGGCCTCCTTCTTGCGGTTCGGGCACGCTGGCTGGCGCTTGCCGTGATCGCGGTGCTGTTGCCCTTGATCAACTGGCGCTTTGAAGTTCTCTACTATGAAGGCCTTCTGGTTTGCTTCGCCGTCATCGGCTGGCTGCAACTCAAACTCGGCCGGGTGGGCGCATCTCGCCCGGAACTTGTCGTCATGTTCTGCGATCTTGCGTTGATGACGATTACGCTGGTTGTGCCAAATCCCCTGAGCCATGGGACGGCAGACTGGCCCGCAGCGATGCAGTATGATTTTGGGAACTTTCTGTATTTTTTCATATTGCTGTCCAGCGCGACACTTGCCTACTCCTGGCGGACTGTTGTTGCCATGGGAGTATGGACGGCAGGTCTTTGGATCGTGGGCATGATCTGGGTTTATTTTCAACCTGTCACAGACCCTGGCCTGTCAAATCGAATCCTCGCTGCCGTTAACGGCAATGAACGCATGGCGGAAATTCTCGACCCAAATCGTATCTTTTTTGATGAGCGTGCCCAGGAGGTCGTCATTTTCATGATTGTCGCCGCCACCCTGGCGCTGGGTGGCTGGCGCGCGAACAGGCTGCTCCGCAGCCAGGCGGCCGTGGAACGCGAACGCGCCAATCTTGCACGATACTTCTCACCCAACGTGGTCGAGGAACTGTCCAATAATGACGAGCCGCTGAAGCAGACGCGCACCCAGAATGTTGCCGTTCTGTTTGTCGATATTGTGGGCTTCACTTCACTTGCCGAAGAGCGCAGCCCGCGAGAAGTGATTGAAACTCTGCGGGCTTTCCACGGACGCATGGAGCGTGAGGTCTTCGGTCACAATGGCACGCTCGACAAATATCTGGGTGATGGCCTTATGGCGACATTCGGCACGCCGTCCACTACCGACAGTGACGCCACCAACGCCTTGCGCTGTGCAAAAGCCATGATCGAAGCCGTGCGTATCTGGAACCTGGAACGCATGGCTGACGGCGAAGCCATGATTCAGGCATCGTTCGGCCTGCACTACGGCGAAGCTGTGCTCGGTAACATTGGCGCCCACCGGCTCGAGTTTGCAGTCATCGGCAACACCGTGAATGTGGCGAGCCGGCTTGAGAACCTGACCCGGGCTCTGGGCGTGACCATGGTGACCAGTGACGCCCTTGCAAAACAGGCTCGTATGGAAATCGAAAGTGTGGATGGTGATTTTTCAGAGCTTAAGGAAATGCCGCCTCAGCCGATACGAGGTGTTGCAGAGCCTTTGCCGGTCTGGACACTGACACGCTCAATGAAGAAGTAACTCAACCGAGAAGAGTCTTGCGGAAGCGACTGCGCAATAGATGCCCATCACGGGGCGGCAATATGCGATCATGAGAATTGCCACAGATCTTGACGACAGCCAACACCGGCCCCTCCCCGCGCAACAAAAGCTCACGCGTGCTGATCAAATCATCGCGGGATAAGGCGCTGCAGGTGTGTGGAAAAC
>JAJFHB010000525.1 GCA_021775795.1 Hyphomicrobiales bacterium
TGAATACCCGGTTCCAAAATCATCAATCGCGATATTGAACCCCATCTCGTTCAGGAGCTCCAGAGCGCGCACGATGCGATCGCTGTCGCCCATCAACATCGATTCGGTGATTTCCAGATCAAGCTTTTGCGGATTGCTGCCATGCGTCTCAACAGCTCTTTGAATGGTTGGAATGAGATCTTCACTTATGAACTGCCGCGGCGACAGGTTCATGGAGACTGAAATGTCATGGCCAGCGTCGGCCCAGGCTTTCTGCTGTTGCGCCGCTTCACCAATCACCCAGTCGCCGATTGGCTCAACCAGTCCGGTTTCCTCGGCAATGCCGATGAACTCACCAGCACCGAGCAGGCCGCGGGTGGGATGATTCCACCTGAGCAGCGCCTCAGCTCCAATGATAGTGCCTTCCGAAAACGACACCTGGGGCTGATAGAAAAGTGACAGCTCTCCGTTGTCGACGGCACGGCGAAGGTTGGTCTCGAGGTCAAGACGATTTTCGGCGCGGTCGCGCATGTCTGAGGTGAAAAAGCAGTGCTGGTTTCGGCCTGCCTCTTTTGCCTGATACATGGCAAGGTCAGCATGTTTCATCAACGTATCCATGTCATGACCATCGTCAGGATACAGACTGATACCGATGCTGGGTGTGACGCGCAGGTCGCGATCGCCAACATTGATGTTCTGACGCAGCACTTCTTCGATACGTTCGGCTGCCTCTTGTACAAATGCCTTGTCCGTCGCGTTTTCGAGAATGACAATGAACTCATCACCGCCTAGGCGGATCACCGTATCGCGGGCTCTGGTGTTGGCGCTGAGCCTACCGGCAACCTCAATCAAAAGCTTGTCACCAACCGCATGACCCAGAGAATCATTGATGGTCTTGAAGTTGTCCAGATCAATGAACAAAAATCCGATGTGCTTGTCGTCGAGCGAGGCGAGATCCAGTTTGCCGGCAAATTCCCGTTGCATGAAATTGCGGTTTGGCAATCCTGTCAGCATGTCATGATAGGCAAGATGCTGGGCTTTGCGCTCAGATTCCTTGCGGTCTGAAACATCGACCTCACTCAACAGGATGGCAGGCTTTCCGGTTACCGCATCGAGGCTCATACGGGCGTTGATCTCATGCCAGCAGGTGCCTGACTTAGTCCTTACGCGGACAACAAAGTTGGCTAGTCCGTCGCGCTTGAGGAGATACCGCAACGAGACAAAATCAGCGGCATCAACAAAATGGGTTTCCAGTCGGTTGGCGCTCTCGTCATGCACCTCGCGGGCGGCCGGGTTCTGGTAGAGCAGATTGCCATCTGGATCGTAGAGTGTGATCATCACCGTGGTGTGCAGCAAGGCCTGCACGCTGCGCAGCGCATCCGGCGTATCCGCCGCCTCTTCGAAAGCCTGGCAAAACATTGCCATGCGACCGTCCGGCAAGCGAATGCCCGTAAAGGTGCAGCTCATGGTGACCGGCTCACCGTTGGGATAAAGCGTCCACACTTCGGTAAACACTGCGTCTGTCTCAAAATCCTCCTGATACTGCTTCAGGCGTTGCGAAACAGTCGGCGACATTTCTGCCGCCATATCCCGAGTGGTAAGCTCTTCGAGGGATTCTGTGCGCCACAGGCGTAATGCCGCTTCATTGGCCCAATAGACACAGCTCTTGTCTGTATCAAACACCCAAACCGGGGTGACAATGCGCTCGTAGGCCGCCAGAAAATCAGCCACAAGTATCGCGTGGCCGCTTTCCGTTGGCACTGACAACGGCGCCTCCACCGGCACTTCAGGTGCCACGGGGAGCATAGTGTTTTTTGGTTCAACCATATTCGTCACTGCCACAACCTGGTTTCGACGCACGGCATCAAACCTGACGGTCCGATACTATTGGCGTGCGCGAAGTGCGTCAGAACGGCCCCCGTTTTGTGCACTTCAAATTCTCCCGCTTGAATAACCTGACGCTTGTGAGGCGCTGATCACGCCGCCTGCGCCAGATCCATCATCGGGGAGTAATGAGTTGTCTGTTCAATACGATTGAGCCAGGCGGAGACTGCCGGGTATGACGACATGTCGAACTCACCCTGGTGTGCAACGCAGGTGTAACCGTAAAGACCAATATCGGCGACGGAGTAACGATCACCCACGAGAAAATCATGCCGCGACAAATGTTTGTCCATGAACTTGAGTGCCTGGTTGCCGCGCTCCTGCCACTGGGCAATCTGCTCGGCTTTCTCTTCACGGCCTTCAGGCATGATGGCAATCCAGAAACGCGCCGGTGAGATAAAGGGCTCGTGGCTTGACTGCTCCCAGAACAGCCACTCATAAACCCGGGTACGCTCAAAACGATCTTCCGGCATGAACTCAGTGCCCTCAGCCAGATGCAGCAGCATGGCGTTTGACTCACCCAGCATGCGACCGTCTGAAAGGATCAGGAATGGCACCTTACCGTTGGGGTTGATCGCGAGGTAATCGGGACTTTTCGTTTCGCCGCTCAGCACGTCAATGTTGATCTTCCTGAACGGGATGTTCAACTGGTGCATCAGCAACTGCACTTTGTAACAATTGCCGGAACCAAGTGTTGTGTAGAGTGTATGCATTCTATCGTCCCCCTGTAAGTCGTCTTCACGAGATCGCTTGCGGATCTTCGGTTGTTGAACAACCTCTAACGCTCCAACGCTTAATATTGGGTAAGACCTGCGGCAATCCGGCACCCTCTTTGGGGTTCACGGTTAACTGTGACTTAAACCCCGCTGCATTTTGGCAACAGCGGGTGTTTGGTGATATGAGAGTGTTTCACTTTAGGTCACTGAGATATGGCGAAGCCGGAAGTTGCCCGTCAAATACTCGACCTCCTGCGACGAGAGCAGGCAGATGTCGGTTTTCATATCCGCGAACAATGGATCGCCGACGCCCTTGGCGTGTCACGTTCACCGGTGCGCACCGCCCTGAAGGAACTGGAACAGCATCAGGTCGTGCGGTCAGAGCAAAATCAGGGCTACTTCCTGATCTCGGCACCTGAGTCCGTTGCCTTCGAAAAAATCGAATTGCCTGAATCGGAGACGGCTCGCCTGTACAGGCAGATTGCCAGCGAACGGTTCGCAAATCTGCTTGGGGAACAGGTGTCTGTGGCCGAACTTGTCCGACGCTACAGCGTCAGCCGGACAACGGTCATGAAAGTCCTTGCGCGCATGCAAGAGGATGGGTTGGTGGAACGCTCAGCAGGCCATGCCTGGGCCTTCGGACCTGCCTTGAACGATGAAGCATCCTATGAGGACAGTTACCGGTATCGTGCGGTGATTGAACCAGCGGCCTTGCGCGAGCCGGGGTTCAACTTGCCGGTGGCGAGGAGCCAGCGTCTGCGCAAACGCCATCTCGAGATCATCGATGGTGGCATTGACAGCGAGCCCATGGGAGCTCTGTTCTCGCTTGATGCGGAGTTCCATGAAACCCTGGCGGAATGTTGCGGCAATCGCTTCATCGCCCAGGCCATTCGCCAGCAGACCCGGTTAAGGCGCCTGTCCGAATACGAAAAATACAGCGACAGGCTTCGGCTCAATGATGCTTTCCAAGAGCATCTCGGTATTCTGGACGCTGTGGAGGCTGGCGACAGGGATGAAGCGGCGAAGCAGATGCAAATGCACATCAACCGCTCCGCGGAGCGGCGCCCGGACTTCCGCAAGGTTCGTGTTCTGGCACACAGACGCCTGACGCGTAGTTGAATCGGTCGCCAGGGGCGCAGTCCTCTCACGAAATGTTGTATCTTTTCGCAAAATAATACAATATAGTTCCCTAAGCCCGGAACAGGGAATGATGGGCATCAAGCCGAGCCTGGGGCCTGCGCATGCGTTCGCATGGCACGTCAACAACAGGCTTACTCAAGGGAGGATTGGACACAATCATGTCTAGCACCAAGAATATTGCAGCCGCGTTGAGCATAGGCGCAGCCGTCGCACTCAGTGGCAGCACAGCGTTTGCCGCCGACAAACTCGTCATCTCCAACTGGGATGCCTATATGCCAGCTGACATGCTGGAGCAGTTTGAAGCAGCCACGGGCATTGAGGCGGAACTCGCCCTGCATGGCACCAATGAAGAAATTATGGGCAAGGTCGTTGCCGGTGGCGGTCGCGGTTATGACGTCGTGTTCGTCACATCACCGTTTGCCGAGGCACTCAACGAGTTGGGACTGGTCGCGCAGATGGACCACTCGATGATCCCGAACATGAGCAACCTTTACGCGGAAGCGGGCAATCTGGCGCATGACCCTGGCAATCAGTTTTCGGTTCCCTATGCCTGGGGCACAACCGGTCTGTGCTATCGCTCCGATCTTGTCTCCGAAGCCCCGGACAGCTGGAATGATCTGTTGAGCCCGTCAGAGGATATGGCCGGCAAGATCACCATGCTCTCCACCGACCGCTGGCTTCTCGGAGCAGCCTTCCTTGCGCAGGGCTATTCGATGAACGAAACCGACCCGGCCAAAATCGCAACGGCTCGCGATATGCTGATCAGCGCCAAGTCAACGCTGTTGTCCTATGACGACACGACCTTCTACGCCAAGCTTGTATCGGGTGAAGCGATTATGGTTCACGCTTGGGATGGTTGGTGCAACTACGGCATCGGCGACAATGCAGACATTGTCTACGTGATCCCGGATGAAGGTTCGGATTTGTGGGTGGACACGATGGTCATCACTTCCGCATCCGAAAATGCCGAAGCTGCACATGCCTTCATCAACTTTGTGCTCGGTGCTGAAAACGGTCAGTGGGTTGCAGAAAATATTCTCTACAAGACGCCAAATCAAACCGCCATGGAAAACCTTGATCCAGCCCTTGTGGAGCAGTTTCCCAATCTTGGGATTTCACCCGCTGACATGTTGAACATGGAACAGTTGCGTGATGTTGGTGAAACCCAGCAGCTCTACACGCAGACTGTCTCCGAGATTCTGGCGGCGCAGTAACTCC
Source organism: Hyphomicrobiales bacterium (assembly GCA_021775795.1). Taxonomy (GTDB): domain Bacteria; phylum Pseudomonadota; class Alphaproteobacteria; order Rhizobiales; family JAJFHB01; genus JAJFHB01. The sequence goes on from JAJFHB010000525.1 coordinate 4,938, forward strand.
CCTGCGCCAACCCAACTTGCTGCCCGCTCTCACCAAGGTTTGCCTCTTGCAGCCATTTGTGAGCGGGCAGTTTTTATCAATCTCCAACAGCGATCGAGTGCGATGACGCAACGGATGCGCTCACTGCTCCTAATCCTTCCCGGTGTGGGATGGCTGACCACGTTCATGATCGTGCCGTGCCTGATCATTTTCGCCTACAGCATCTTCAAGCGCGGCGTTTATGGCGGCATCGTCTACACCTTCACGCTGGATAACTTTGCCCGTGCGGCCGATTCTCTATATCTGGGAATTTTCCTCACATCCGGAAGGATTGCTCTGACCGCGACAGTCGTGGCCCTGCTGGTCGCCTATCCGGCCGCCTACGCTATTTCCCTTGCGCCGCGTGAAAAGCAGACGCGTTTCCTGTTTTTGATAATGCTGCCGTTCTGGAGCAACTATCTGATCCGAACCTACGCCTGGATCGTCCTGCTCAACCGGGAAGGCCTCATCAACAACGGTCTGGAAGGCCTCGGACTGATCTCTGAACCGCTTCCCATTCTCTACAACGAATTCGCCATCATCGTGGGGCTTGTCTACAATTACCTGCCGTTCGTGATCCTCGCGATCTATTCGTCGCTGCAACGGCTGAACCCGGAAATCCGGGAAGCTTCTGAAGATCTGGGGGCACCGGCGTGGAAGACTTTCCTGCGGGTGACATTGCCGTTGACGTTGCCCGGGGTCGCCGCAGGAGCGGTATTTGTATTCGTTTTATCAATTGGCAACTTCATCACTCCCGACCTGCTCGGCGGGGGACGCCTTTTGATGGTCGGGAACCTGATCTACGACCAATTCCTCACCGCCCGGGACTGGCCTTTTGGCGCCACACTGTCGATGTTTCTCATCATGCTCATGATGGGTCTTTTGTTTGCTCAGGCCTACGCGGTGAACTCCACGCAGCGACGGAGTGAAGGCAATGGCTAGCCCCAACACCGCCCACAGAATACTGCGTGGCCATCTCTGGCTAGTCTACGGGTTTCTTTACATCCCGATCCTGGTTCTCATGGTCATGAGCCTGAATGAAGGCGGCATGCCAACAGCATGGACCGGCTTTTCACTGAAATGGTACGGCGTACTGGCGGAGAGCCCGGAAATACTCTCCGCGACCGTGAACACCCTAATCGTCGCTTCAATCTCGACTGTCATCGCCACGGTGCTTGGCACCATGCTGGCGCTCGGCGTCGAACGGCGGCGGCGATCGAGCGGCCTGGATGCGCTGCTTTTCGCGCCGATGATCATTCCAGACATTGTTCTTGCCATTGCTCTTCTGTCGTTCTTCACGCTGTTGGAAGTGACGCTTGGGTTGCACTCCATCATCCTGGCACACGTGGTTTTTAACATCGCATTTGTCTGTGCAGTGGTGCGAACGCGGCTCCGGAATTTTGACCAATCCATCGTCGAGGCTTCCCAGGATCTTGGTGCAGGCGACTTCACCACATTCCGGCGCATTACCCTGCCGATCATTTTTCCCGGCGTACTTGCAGGCGCCCTGCTCGCCTTTACGCTCTCGCTCGATGAATTCATCATCGCCTTTTTTACTGCTGGTGCCGGCTCGAGTTCGACGACACTGCCAATGCGCATCTACTCCATGATCCGCTTCGGCGTTACGCCTGAGATCAATGCCATGGCAACAATTGTGATGTTCGTCAGCTTTACGCTGGTTTTTGCTTCACAGCGCATCAACAAGGGAACGATTACCGGGCAATGAGCGATAAAGGCACAGTTATCGCCCTCGATGGCGTTTCCAGAAACTTCGGCGATGTGACCGCGCTCGATGCGGTTTCCCTTGAGCTGAGCGAAGGGGAGTTTTTTGCCCTGCTCGGACCTTCGGGCTGCGGCAAGACCACACTGCTGCGCATCCTTGCCGGTTTTGAAACGCCGGACCATGGGCGTGTTCTGCTGGATGGCGAGGACATAACCGGTCTGCGTGCAAATCGCCGGCCGGTGAACCTGATGTTTCAGTCCTATGCCCTGTTTCCACATATGAGTGTTCTGTCCAACATCGCTTACGGGCTGGAAATGGAGCAGCTGAAAAGAGCTGAAATCACCCGCAGAGTTGGCGAG
>JAJFHB010000526.1 GCA_021775795.1 Hyphomicrobiales bacterium
AGGCCCGCTAATACCGCCGTCGATGCGCCAATTGAGGTGTGATAGTCCGGCTGCACGAAGGTGTTCATGATGTTGCCGGCTGCGCCGGCGATAATCATGGCAAACCAGGCAACGCCGCTGCCGGTCACCTGCGCCAGCAACAGGGCCACCACCGTTCCGAAAACAAGGTTGCCCAAAAGGTGATCGACCTCAATGTGTAAGGTCAGGGCGGTTACCGCGCGCCACCATTCGCCAGCCTGAATAAGGCCCGCATGAACGGCGCCGGCTTCAATAGGATCGGTGGTGAAAAAATCACGCCTGACCGCTGCAAAGAAGAACAGAAGGATTGCCCAATAGGCGAGGGCCACTTCCACCTTGGGAACTGCCGCAGTCGAGAGTTTTTTGCGGGCGCGGCGCGGTTGATTTTCCTGATCATAGGTCAGCAGTTCACGGTTGGCGCGAGCCCAGTCGTCACCGAAGACATAGAGCGTCAAACCATCATGCTCAGGCACTGTGGCGGAACGCATGCCCATTGCCGTGAGCACAAGAATGTAGGAATTGGCCTGGGGCTTCTGCAGCCCCCGGCGCACCGCCATCATGTTGATCTGATCCAATCCGCTCACCACATCCCGCTGCTTTCTAAGGCGCATTAGCCTGGATCGCTTCCATATTAGCGTGGAGCGATCTGGTTCTTTGGGGAATATTGTAGCAGATGTGCCGGAACGCAAACTTTTGCAGGCGGTGTGGCGCGGAAAGGGGGTCAGGCAGGAATCGCTGGCGGCAACAGTTCCTTCAGGCGCTTGAACGGTAGAAGCTGCAAAAATACCCGTCTGATGGGTGTCCAGCCAAGGCCGAGGAAGAGCAGAACGCCACCCAATATCAGCGCAGTCATCATGAAACCGACATCCGCAAACGCTTCGAAGCTCTCTACCAGCTGACTGATGGCAACGCCCAGATAGATGATGCCGGACACGAGGAGAGGGCGCCGGTCGATGAGGATTGCGACAAGACCCAACGCCACCATGATGGAGATAATGACAACCGGGCTGATACCTTCAGCTTCTTCGCCTCCCAAAAGTGAATGGACCATCATCGGCGCCGCCATGAGGTGCAGCCAGAATGCGCACTCAGAAAAGCGTGAGACACGAAGCCTGTCCCGCATGTCGTAGCTCATGGCCACGACAAACACGCCCAGCCCCAGAATGCCGATGACGATGCGGCTGTTCTGCTCAATCCAGGCTTCACCGGTGAAGGCTTGAACCACAAGAAAGAGGAGGAACGCGGCGACCCCAGCGAGGGGCAGCAGGGCAAAGGGCAGGCGGTAGCGCCAGTAGTAGACAATCAAGCCTATGGTTGCGCCACTGACATTGGTCCACAAGGTGGCGGCAATGGCATCGCTTGGATCCTGCGTGTACAGGCTGGGTGCCACATTCACCATGACCATGGTTGCAACCGCTGCAGACCAGGCCGCAATCGAAACGGCCAGTATGAGGCTCGACAAGGGCAGGCGCTGGTAACGGGTGATCCACTCCGCCAATCCGGCTCCCACAAGCAACAGGCCAAAGGCCAGTCCGAGTGCTGTCAGTCGCGCGCCGGTGTCACCGGTGAATACCGATTCCATAATATCGATGGAGGGTATGAACCACGCCGCAACACCGGATATGCCGAATACGAAGATTGCCAGAGCAATCGCGATGAAGAAGTCGCGAAAGCCACGCAGCAAACGGAAGGGCTCGTCACGGGTTTCCTGATCAAAGTCGATCGGCTCATCGCTTACAGACGACAACCGCCGCGACAGGTCCCGCAACTGCTGGGACTGATCGCGCGAGATGATGCCTTCGGTAACCGCTACATCGAGATCGGAAGTGCGCATGGTCTCACAAATGTTCGGGGCGTTTGAGCCCCTTGTGTCTGGATGCGCTGAATAGAGCCGTGGTGAAACGTGAGGGTCAAATTAAAACGGCATAATGCGGCACTATAGCGCCTGCCGCATTGCCGTTATCGCCTGCCGCCGCGTTCACACCAGTTCAGCGCGCACCTGTTGCCGCAGAACGTCAATGGGCTGCAGTGTGCCCTTTACCTTGAAGTGCCAGTAGGTCCAGCCGTTGCAGGCATCAAGGCCTTGAACGTGAGCGCCGATCTTGTGAATGGATCCGGTGGCATCGTTGCAGACGAGGGTGCCATCAGCACGTACTTTGGCGGTGTGCCGGCGGGCGCCATCCACAAGCAGAGTGCCAGGCTCAAGCAGACCACGCTCGACGATTGTTCCAAACGGTATGCGCGGCTGCGCCCGCTTGCTCGTAGAGACATCAAGGGCGTCCGGGTCGGCGGCACTGACCGCCGCGATACGCGCGGTTGCAACGTCGATGTAGGCCTGCTCGCGTTCTATACCGATCCAGCGGCGCCCAAGTTTCTTCGCCACAGCGCCTGTTGTGCCCGTGCCGAAGAAGGGGTCCAGCACGAGATCACCGGGGTTTGAGGCAGAGAGGATGACCCTGTGCAAAAGCGATTCCGGCTTTTGTGTCGGATGGGCTTTGTCACCGTCTTCGTTTTTGATGCGCTCGCCGCCATTGCAGATCGGCAGCAGCCAGTCGGATCGCATCTGCAGATCATCGTTCATCGCCTTCATGGCGTCATAGTTGAAGGTGTAGCGTTTCTGGCCTTCATCCCGTGTTGCCCAGATCATGGTTTCGTGCGCATTGGTGAAGCGCCGCCCGCGGAAATTCGGCATTGGGTTGGTCTTGCGCCAGACCACATCATTCAAAACCCAAAAGCCCAGATCCTGCATGATGGTGCCGACGCGGAAAATGTTGTGGTAACTGCCGATGACCCAGATGGTGCCGGTCTCCGACAGGATGCGACGACACGATCCAAGCCAGGCACGGGTAAAGTCATCATAGGCAGCAAAGCTTGAAAACTTGTCCCAGTCATTCTCAACGCCATTGACCCGTGAATTGTTTGGCCGCCGAAGCTCGCCATCCAATTGCAGGTTATAGGGC
>JAJFHB010000527.1 GCA_021775795.1 Hyphomicrobiales bacterium
GCGCTGATCGATGTCAGAAGGAACTACATGAGCTCCCGTCACCGGCTCTGCTGATAACACAAGCTCCCGTCCTGACTGGAACAGCACTGTCTGATCACCACTTGCCGCAGCGCCTGTGGTGACGGCAACCATCAACATGAATATTCTGGCCAAGGATCCAAGCTGTCGCATGGATATGAAATGGCATGCGCGAATTCAGACGCCAAATCACAACTTTGAGTGCAACAACAAATGGCAAGCCAGCTTGTCTAAGATCGAAAATGACGCGACACTTGCCTATTGATGTCCGGCCATTTGCTGCCGCGACACGAAAACCACACTTCAACGGAGCCCAGATCCCCTCATGGACTCAGATTCCACGACAGACGGAGCCATCATCATCACCGGCAGCAGCCGCGGCATCGGCGCCGCCGCCGCGCGCCAGGCCGCAAGGCGCGGCCATCCCGTTTGCATCAACTACAAAAACAGCCGTGATGAAGCAGAGGCCGTTGCTCAGACCATCCGCAATGATGGCGGAGCGGCACTGGTTGTTCAGGGTGACATGGCAAGCGAAGCCGATATCGTGCGCATGTTCAAAACATGCGACGAAGAATTTGGCGCCCTATTCGGCCTGATCAACAATGCGGGCATCGTTGGGCCTGTAAGCCGGGTCGAAGACCTTAAGGCCGAGGCTCTCCAGGAAATTTTAAGCATTAATGTCGCCGGATGTTTTCTGTGTGCCCGCGAAGCCGTGCGACGCATGTCGACGGTAAAGGGTGGCAAAGGCGGGGTTATTGTGAACGTTTCCTCCCGGGCAGCCCGTCTCGGCGGGCCCGGTGAATGGGTTCACTATGCGGCCTCCAAAGGGGCCGTCGACGGCCTCACAATCGGGTTGGCGAAGGAAGTAGCAACAGAGGGCATTCGGGTCAACGCGGTGAGCCCGGGGCTCATCGATACGGAAATTCACGAACGCGCCGGTGTTGGAGACCGGATCGAAAGGCTCACGCCCGGCGTACCCATGCAACGCGTGGGCACGGCGGATGAAGTTGCTGAAACAATTATGTGGCTGATGTCGGATGCCGCCAGTTATCTGACCGGAGTTACCGTCGACGTCTCAGGCGGCAGATAAGCACCAAACCGCCGCAACACCGGGTATCGGTCGAACAAATGGATTTCGGGCAAGCAGGAAGGCTTCCCCGCCACTACACATCGTCAATTGCCCTATAGTGCAGCGCAAGTTGGCAGCCGTTAGAGGCTTTCACGTTGATATGCTCTCGCTTAAGAAAGGCGCAATAATGACCGACGCAACCGTGCCCCACGAACCCAAACGGCAGGGTGGCCGCCGCGGCAAACATTCCGGTCCACAGGGGGCGGGCGCTATTGATCAGCTTCCCTTCAAGCAGCCCAAGCGGCACTTCAAGCCTATGGACCTTCTCTCGGAGGAGCAGATCGAAAGCATTCACGCAACCTCGCTAAGAGTACTGGAGGAAATCGGCATAGAAATCCTCCTGCCCGAGGCGCGGGAACTGCTGCAAAGCCAGGGTGCAATTGTTGATGGCGAACGGGTGCGCATTGGCGGTGAGATCATTGAAGAAGCGATCAAGACTGCCCCATCCGAATTTCTAACCCATGCCCGCAATCCAGACCACAACATCAACGTTGGCGGCGACTGGGTAACCTTTTGCCCCGTGGGCGGGCCGCCCAACTGTTCGGATATGGAACGGGGCCGGCGCCCGGGAACGATTGCGGACAACGCCGATTTTGTCCGTCTCGGCCAGTACTTCAACACTATCCACGTGGCCGCCGGCGGTGCCGTGGACGCACTTGATGTGCATGCCTCGGTTCGTCACCTGAACATCGGCCACAATAAAGCGGTGCTCTCGGACAAGATCCCCTTTGTATCATCCACCAGCCGTGAACGCCTCTTCGACGGCATCGAGATGGCCCGCATGGCCCGTGGCATCAGCCAGGAACAACTGCTCAGTGAGCCGTCCTGCTATACGGTCGTGAACACCAACTCACCGCTGAAGATTGATGGTTCCATGGCCATGGGACTGATCGAAATGGCGCGCCTCAATCAACCGGTCTGTGTCACACCGTTTACCCTAGCCGGAGCGATGGCGCCCGTGACCATGGCTGGTGCCCTTGTGGAACAGAATGCAGAAGCTCTTGCCGGCATCGCCATCATGCAACTGGCCAACCCCGGTTCACCTGCAATTTATGGCGGCTTCACCTCAAACGTTGATATGAAATCTGGCGCTCCGGCCTTTGGAACACCGGAATACATGCAGGCGGCGGTCGCCGGCGGACAACTGACCCGGCGATATGGCCTGCCCTACCGTACGTCTGCTTCCAGTGCCGCCAACGCGGTCGATGCCCAGGCGGCTTACGAAACCGTTCTCGCTTTTTGGGGCGCCATAATGGGCGGCGGCCACCTCATCATGCATTCAGCCGGTTGGATGGAGGGCGGCCTCGTTGCTTCATTTGAAAAATTCGCTCTCGACGTGGACATCTGCCAGATGCTCTCAGAATTTCTGAAGCCGATGGAAGTGTCCTATGATTCACTCGGCTTCGATGCCATCAAGGAAGTCGGTCCGGGTGGGCATTTCTTTGGCACGCAACAGACGCTCGCCCGTTACGACACGGCCTTTTTCTCTCCGCTGATTTCGGACTGGCGCAACTTCGAGCAATGGCAAAGTGCTGGCAGCCCGGAAGCCAAGGACCATGCTCATGCGCTGTACAAGCAGGCATTGGCTGACTATGAAATGCCGCCAATGGACCCGGGCATACGCGAAGAACTTGACAGCTTCGTTGAGCGTCGCACACGCGAAGGCGGCACCCCGACCGATTTCTAACACTTAACCTGAGACGCCTGCTGTCTGCCCTTTGATAAACCTGTCAAATTTGCCATGTTGGTGGCAAGTTTTGGCCACAATTCCCCTCCATTGGTGACGTGGGAACCAAGGCGGTGGATCACATGATGCTCAAACGATTGCTTGTGAGCATGAAACGATCTGAATTCTAGAGGATGAGATGTTGAAACTGCGCTCCATGTTTTTGACCTTGGCATTTTTGATAGCGATTGTGCCGCGCGCAAGCGCACTGGACCCCGAACTCATCGCTGCCAGTTTGCCGGAGCGTTTTGACGGCATTTACATCTGGGTTGGTGAAGACGGACGCCAGGACATTACTGTCACCATAAACCGCACAACAGTTGATGCGGCCAGGCAGGTGCTGGCCTTCGGTGATGGTCAATATATCTATGATGGCCAGACCCTTCACTTCTCAATGGTCTGGCAGATCGAGCCCAAATCCATGCGTGTGGAAATTTGGGAAACCAGCCCGCGCTCCGATGTTGAGTTCGTCAATGACGGCTCCCACATCGGCGTCATCTCAGAAGACCTCTCAACAGTTTCAGCGGTATGGACCACTGCGAGCAACGGCCAGCAGGGCACCCTCGTCATGCGTGAGGCCGAATAGCTTCAGGCCTTCGTGCGGCTGCCCGCACAGATTGCCCCTCATTTCGTTTGGATTGACCTTGTGAGCACGCTCGCGTAACTCCGGCCCCTTGGTTGGAGGCGAGCAGCGTGGAAAAGAAAGACCGTAACGACGCTTTTGGAGCCACCTTTCTGGTTGGCTTTTCCATGCTGCTCGG
>JAJFHB010000528.1 GCA_021775795.1 Hyphomicrobiales bacterium
ACACCGCGCTTGACCTGTGACACCATCGTGTCCGGCGAGGTAAACCGGCCAACGCTGACAACGGGCTTGTCCGTGACCGTTTTGACAAAGCTGACGTATTCTTCCTGGAATCCCTCCTTGGCAAATCGCGAGGTTTGCGAATCCTCCGTCCAGTCGGAAAGATTGACGTCCCACAGATCGGGCAGGTCCTTCAGCATTTCGACGAAGTCCCGGCCGGCTTGCAGATCGCCGTCTATTTCGTTGACAGCAAACCGCAGGGCGATAGCACATGTATCGCCAACCTCAGCCTTCATGTCTTCAAGAATTTCCCGCGTCAGTCGGGCCCGGTTCTCGAGGCTGCCGCCATACTCATCGCCGCGCTGATTGTACCGGGTTTGCAGGAACTGGCTGAGGATAGACAGCCCGTGGCCGGCATAGGCGTAAATGATGTCAAATCCCGCCTCTCTGGCCCGCCGCGCTGCCGCCCGATGCTGATCGCGCAATGTGATGATGTCGCTTTTGTCCATGGCGCGTGACTGGAACGGCTCGACCGATTCAAGCGTCAGGAAAGATCCAGGTCCAAGCGGCGGCAGGCGCGAGCCGCGATTGCAGGCTGCAAGACCAATGTGGCCCAGCTCAACGGCCGCCAGCGCCCCATGCCGATGGATCGCCTCGGGAATGGGCGCTATGCCTGCAATATGGTCATCGTGCCAAAGATGCAGCGAAGGAAAAGGCCAGAACTCCGAGGAATTTCCGATCTCTGCAATTTCAGTTGAAACAACGCCCCATCCGCCTTCTGCCTTGACCTCCCGCATCCGGGTAACAGCCAGTGGCGCACTGTCGCTAATGCCGGTGCAGTGCGGCACCTGGAAGAACCGGTTCGGGGCGACAACCGGCCCGATGGGTACGGGCTCAAAAAGAACATCGTAGCGCGGATCGCGTGCCATGGCTCAAGTGCTCCCGTTCTCCCGCCACAGGCGCCCGTGCGCCTGCATGTCATCTTTGCTCAGCCTGATATCGAACCGCTCTCTGACCGCTGTGTCCGCAATCGGGTCATTGGCAGCAGGATAGTGGCTGTTCAGAATTTTCCTGGCCGCCGCTGCTGCTGCTGTTTGCGCATCGCAGGCGCCGCCGGCCGTCCACTCATCATAGGTCTCGCGGCTGGCAATGGATGGATAGAGGTATTCCGTTTCCATCAGCTCAAGGGTCTGGCTTTGCCCGAGAAAATGTCCGGGCCCCAGCGCCACGTCCCTGATGACGTCAATCGACAAGCTCTCATCAGACACCTCGATCCCGCGCAGTGTGCGCTGCACGGCCCCGAGCATGTCGTTGTCGATGACCATCGCGTCGAATGAACAGCACATCAGGCTGCCAAGCATTCCGGCAGATTCGTGCACCAGATTGCAGCCCGCTGCTCCGGCCAACACGTTTGTAATGCCCTTTTCATAGCCGGCCTGCGCATCGGGAAGCTTGGAATCCGTCATCCCCGCTGCGGTGTGGCTTGGCAGGTTATAGTGGTTGATGATTTGCGCCGCGGCCGCCGACATGATGGCCTCTTCGCCGCTGCCGCCGGAAAACGCCCCCGTTCTCAGATCAGACACGAAAGGCCAGTTGCCAACGCTGGCCGGATGGCCCTTCTTGACCAGATTGACGAGTACAAGTCCCGCAAGCGCTTCTGCCGTGGACAAAACCAGATTGCCGGCAAGGGCGGCCGGGCCGGTTGCGCCTGATTGCGGCACAACGGCAAATTCGACCGGCGCGCCATAAAGAATGGCCCGTGTCAGGGCGTCGGTATTTTCCTCGCCATACTTTAGGGGAGAAACAACCGGGCACTGGCCAACTGAAAAAAACGGTCTTTTGCGAAAGGCCTCCTGACCTCCAGCAAAGATATGGGCCATCTCAAAAACCGCATCCACACTGCCCGCATCCATTACAGCGATTGCCGCGTGTTTTGTTGTGCCGGACATCAAAGCGTACGCGACATTCACATCATGCAGCATGGTGTCGTCGCTGAGTTCGTTGGATATCACCGTTTGTGCAAACATGTGGATGTGATCAAGGGCATCTGCCAGACGGGCAAAGTCGTATACATCCTGCAACGTTGAGGGCCGATATTCCTTGGAGCCCGGGTCAAGCGTGCGGACAGCTTCGCCGCAGGTTGAAAAATGCACGCGATCGCCGCCTATCTGCAGGTCATGGTGTTCCTGGCGCCCGCACAGCACATATTCAGAAGCTGCGCCTGCAATGATGTCCTCAACAAATCCCCGCGGCATCGAAAGCCGTCCATGCTCGTTGACTGAACATCCAGCAGCAAGAGCGCGTTCAAGCAAGTCCGGTGTGGCGTCAGCCATGCCGATGTTTTCCAGTACATCCAGAGCACTCTGGTGTATCCGCACGACCTCGTGTTCCGACAAGGGTTTGAATGTCCCTGAGCTCAGGCCCGGCCAGACGACACTCCCCGTATCGGTTTGCTGCCGGGCTGCGAGCTTGGCATCGCGGGCAGACCCGCTACGTCTGGTGCGTCTTGTCTTTTCCGGTTCTGTCTTCATCAACACTGATCTGCATCCCAAAGGGTTTGGATGGCAGAACAATATGCCGGCCGTCACATGCCAACAATGGTCCCATTTGAGACCATGTGCGGCATCCGCCAAAGGCCATGTCACCGGGCGGTAAGATGTTCGATAAACTGTGCCAGCAGGTCCCGCTCAGAAAAAATCCCCAGCTTCTTGTAGAGGCGCTTGCGGTGATTTTTCACGGTTCCTTCCGATATCTGCAACTGACTGCCAATCTCAAAGGAGGAATGGCCCTGTACGATGAGCCCGACAATCTGCCGCTCGCGCGGGGTTAGTTCGTTCTTCAGGAAGTTTCTGCTTGCCTCGTTGATGTCAAAGGGTGGCAGGGCGATCTGCTGCGTCCCGGTGTTTGCCGCCTCAGCAGCGGAGGCATGTTTTGCTGATTGATCGGCAGCGCGCGCCCGTTCGTGAGACGTGTTCAGTCCCACCAGCATCGGCAGTATGCCGCTGAGCTGCTTTGCCTCACTTGGCGAAAACGGCGTTCGCCTCTCCAGGCACAAGGCAATCGCTGTATCTCCAGCGCTTGGCAAAAACACGCCAAGCCCGTCACGCATCCCTGTTTGTGGTTGGAAAATCTGGAAATAGGCGGTGATCAGCTTACGGGCGGACTTTGCCTCCCGCATCCTGACAACGCCTTCGCACTGTTGTTTCCGCCAGTATTCAAAGAAGGGATCCAGCCGATAAAAGCTGCTCAGATACGTTTCGATTTGATTGGCAGGCACATCGTCGGCCAGAACATATTGGGGCGCTTCGCTGGTCGAATAGCGCATGATCATGCGCATATCCCATGCAACCATTGACGTGATGACACCGAGCAGATGGCGATAGAATTCATCACAGCCAACCACAGCGGCACAATCGCCAAGCCTGATCGTCGTTGTATCGAGCAGCCGCATCCCGCAGCACCTTCTCCAGATGTTGTGCTCTGAGGGATGTTACATGCCGGGCTGCGATTGAAGCAAACAGCCGATCACATTGCCGCCAGCGGACAAGGCATTCTGGTCCAAGGGCGATAGTGGTCGTCAGGCCCGGTTCATCAGGGCGTCAATCACGGCCTTGCGGGTCAGCAAACCGATCGGCTTTCCCGCCGCATCGACAACCGTTGCGTCTGCATCAGCGTCGATGATCGTGGGCGCAACGTCTTCGACTTTTGCGTCGGCGGAAACCGTCGGGGCCTTTGTCGAAGCGTTTCGCGTGAGTGAAGTCATGAGCGCCTTTGCGGAAAGTACCTTGGCCCGGGGAATGTCTTTGGTGAATTCGCCGATATAGTCCGTTGCGGGACGCAGCACGAAATCTTCCGGCGCGCCGATTTGAACGATCTTCCCGTCTTTCATGATGGCAATGCGATCGGCCAGGCGTATGGCCTCATCGAAGTCATGGGTAATGAAAACGATTGTCTTGTGAAGCATGTTCTGGAGGCGCAAAAACTCATCCTGCATTTCGCTGCGGATGAGGGGATCTAGAGCTGAAAAAGGTTCATCCAGGAACCAGACCTCAGGTTCAACGGCAAGTGAGCGGGCAATGCCCACGCGTTGTTGCTGGCCGCCGGAAAGCTCACGCGGATAGTAATTTTCGCGCCCGCTAAGACCAACGAGCTCGATCACTTCAAGGGCTCTTCGCTCGCGGCTGGTCTTGTCGAGGCCCTGAATTTCGAGTGGAAAGGCAATGTTTCCGAGAACTGTCAGATGCGGTAGCAAGGCAAAATTCTGAAACACCATCCCCATCTTGTGGCGCCGGATTTCATTCAACTCCTTCTCCGAAAGTTTCTGGATGTCGGAGCCGTTGAACAATACTTCGCCCGCCGTTGAATCTATCAGGCCGGACATACAGCGCAGCAGCGTGGACTTTCCCGACCCGGAGAGCCCCATGATGACGAATATTTCACCCTCTTCCACATCAAGGGTCGCGTCCCAGACTGCAGCTATGTGACCGCTGTCCACCAGCGAACTGTCAGATGGCGCGAAGTTCTCTCGCTGGAGGAAGCTTTTCGGTTCCGGTCCGAACAGTTTCCATACGCCGCGGCACGAGATCTTGGCACCCGGTTGAGTTTGTGTGTTCACAGTCATCTGGTCCGCTGTTCCCGGCAATTATGAAAAGGCACTCCGAACCACATTTGATGTGCCGGCGTCAGGTTTTGCCTGCACGACTTTCACACCTACATCTTCGAAGGACGCGACCGTATCTTGATCTTCACAATCTGTGATCAGGATATCAATACTGCTCGCCGCAAATGCCGTGATGCGGTCCCGCTGCCTTAGTTTTCGCGCTGTCGCCAGCACCACTGTCTGAGTGCTTTGCTTGCGCAGCAGCCGGGCCAGATGTGCGTCTGTCTCATATGAGTATGTCAGTCCTTCCCTCACCGTTATGCCTTCTGCCGCGATAAAAGCCGTATCTGCGTTGATAGCCTTGAGCATTTCCTCGGCAAAAGCGCCCGATGTTGCAAGCGTCTTGTGCCGGACAAGACCGCCGATGAGGTAGGTGACCATGTTCGAGTTTTCAGACAGGCACGAAGCAATGTTGACGCCCACAGTAGCCACTGTCAGCGGTATGGGCAGGACGGCGAGTTCACGGGCAAAAGCAAGCAACGTTGAACCGTCATTTAGCAGAAGCGTCTGGTCTGCCCTGATCATTTCAACCGCTGTGCGGGCGATGTTTTTCTTGGCTTCAACGTCCAGTTCTTGACGCACGGCAAAAGCCTGGTCAGCGCCACGCAATGACTGAATGACGGCACCCCCATGGGTGCGCCGGATTGTGCCGCTGACTTCCATTGATGTCAGGTCACGTCGGATCGTTGCAACAGACACCGCCAGGTCCTGCGCGAGCCTTTCCACAGAAACGGTACCATCAAGCATTATCTGCCTCTGGATGGCCTGATGACGTGCTGCCGGGTTTCGAATTCCACCATTCATGTGGCGGACAATAACACAAGAACGCGCCTATGTGAGCAATATCAATCATAAACGATAACAATTATGATTGTTAATTGTCGATATCCACACTATCGTCACAAATGTTCGGGTCACCCTCGGCCCTGAGCATCCTTTGCCGCAGCATAGCGGCAGTTCGAAAATCAATGTTCTGGGGAGGTTAGCCAAAATGCCAAAGAGACTTCGCTTTCTCGCCGCGGGTGCGGCATTGCTCGCACTATCGCTGGGATGGGGAAATATCCCGGATGCCAGCGCCGATGCACCGGAAACGACCGATCCAATCAAGCTGGTGATCATGGGTTACTCCGGCGACAACATCATCATGTACATCTATGGCGGGCTCATCGAGAAGATGGGCTACAATGTTGAATACACGCCAGCCGATTATCTGGGTCAGTTTGCAGGCTTGGAAGCGGGCGATTTGCACATCGGATCGCCCGGTTGGGACACCACCGCCAAGGCGACCATGGCGGCAGCCTGGGAGACCGGTGATGTTCTTAACATGGGCAACATCGGTATCGCCGTAAATGAAGACTGGTGGTATCCGATGTATGTGAAAGAGGCTTGCCCGGGCTTGCCCGATTGGACGGCTCTGAAGGACCCGGCCTGTGCAGAATCGCTTTCCGTTGCGGAGACATCACCCAATGGCCGCTTCCTGAGCGGTCCCATCGAATGGGGTGGGCATGATGCGGAGCGCATCCAGGCCCTTGAGCTGCCATTCGAGGTCATACATGCGGGCAGTGACGGTGCCCTGACGGCGGACTTCGTTGCTGCAATTAAGCGGGAGCAGCCCATCGTTGGATGGACCTGGGAGCCGTTCTGGCTGCCGGCGCTCTATGAAGGAGAGTTCGTGGTCTGGCCCGAATACGAGGATGCCTGCTACGAAGATGCAAGCTGGGGTCCGAACCCTGACATGACCCACGATTGCGGCCGGCCCAATGGTTTCATGTGGAAATCGGCCTGGGCAGGTGGTGAAGAGATCTGGCCGGGTGCCTATGGCGTTTGGCGGCAATTCACCCTGGACGCCACCACTATGGGCCAGATGGTCTACAAGAGTGACGTCGATGGCGTTTCCACGCAGGATGTGGCTCAGGAGTGGATCGATACACACGAAAGTACGTGGAAGCCCTGGCTCGAGTAGAGCGGGGTTTTCATTGCGAGTAGTATGGGTCCGCGAAAGGTGACTTTTGCCGTTCGCGGACCCCTGATCTGCAGGCGTCTTTTACCACTGCAAACCTGGCGCACCAGCATCGTTTATTCAAAAAGAGGCCACAGATGACTGCGGTCCATGTCATCGCACCGGGCCGTCCCTGGCCCCTCGGACTTGGCTCCATCTTGGTGCTGCTGGCCATCGCCATAACAGTTGCCTTGATGGTTTTCGACACCCTGGCACCCTGGGCCCAGGCGTTTCCCTCAACCTGGGAAATCCGTGTTGACGAGGCGATCACGAGCTTTGTGAAGTGGCTCATCAAGGATGCTGATCTGGGGCTTTTCACATTCAAGGAAATGACGCGGGCGTTCGGAGCTCTGCTGGATGCGCCGGTTCTGTTTCTCAAAGGATTGACCTCCACCGGATTTGATTTCGGTGCCCGCAATGGTGATGGTTTTGCGATTCCTCCCATCTCGTGGATTGGAGTAATCGTCTTGTTCACCGCAATCAGCCTGCCGCTTGGTGACATTCGACTTACGTTGTTTGTCGCCGCGTCGTTTCTTTACACCGCCTTGATCGGGCTCTGGGAAAGCACGATGCTGACTTTCGCATCGATTATTGTGGCGGTGGTGATTGGCGTTGTTCTGGGAACCCTGCTTGGCATCGCGGCGCATCGCTGGAAGACGGTCGACCGTATCCTCACGCCTGCTTTCGATTTCATGCAGACCATGCCTGTGTTTGCATATCTGGTGCCGGCATTGATGCTGTTTGGCTATGGGCCGGCGGCTGCCATGGTCGTGACCCTGATATACGCGATGCCCCCCATGGCACGCGTCACAAAGGTCTCGCTCAGTCAGGTTCGGGCAGAAACTGTCGAGTTCGGGAAAATGGCGGGCTGCAACAGACGCCAGATGACCTGGAAGGTGATGCTTCCCTCGATCCGTCCACGCCTCATGGTTGGCGTGAACCAGGTCATCATGCTGACCCTCAACATGGTCATAATCGCATCCATGATAGGCGCTGGCGGTCTCGGGTTCGATGTCTGGCAGGCCCTCAAGGCGTTGCGCATCGGTGAAGGCGCGGAAGCCGGCATTGCCATCACGCTTCTTGCCATTGTTCTCGATCGCATGAGTCAGCGCTTCGCCTCTCGCCGTCCTGTGCATGGCGATACGGCGCAAAGCCTCTTGATGCGTCACCGCTACCTCATCGGCGCCATAGTGCTGGCGCTGGCGTTCACAATTGCCGGGCGCTGGATACCTGCTGCAGCGAGCGTGCCGGAGGGCTGGACACTCTCGACCGGCAAGTTCTGGGACAACATTATCGATTGGATCAACATCAACCTCTACGTCTACATCGGTGCCGTCCGCGATGCGTTTTTCATTTATGTTCTGAAGCCTG
>JAJFHB010000529.1 GCA_021775795.1 Hyphomicrobiales bacterium
GTCAGGTGTCCGGGTCTGCGGCACATTCGAGCCCCAGAGCATGAGAAAGCCGGAATTGTACCAGTCAGCAGATTCCGGCACGTCCGTCTGTTCGCCCCATGTCATGGGAGATGCTGGAGGCAGATCGCAATACCAGTCGTAGAACGACATGCAGACGCCGCCGAGCAACGAGAGATACCTGGAGCCGGCGGCATAAGACACCATGGACATGGCGGGGATCGGTGAGAAGCCGATGATACGGTCCGGCCCCCAGGTCTTCGCCGTGTAGGCATTTGCTGCAGCGATGATTTCGTTGACTTCATCCCAGGTGGCACGCACGAAACCGCCGTGACCGCGCACCTTGATGTAATCACTTCTCTTGGCGGGATCTTCCTGAATGGCTTTCCACGCAGCGACCGGGGTGCGCATGACCCTTTCCTTGCGCCACTGGCGCAAAAGGCGAGACCGCACTAGAGGGTATTTCACCCGGTTGGCTGAATACATGTACCAGCTGTAGCTGGCCCCTCTCGAGCAGCCCCGCGGTTCATGATTGGGAAGGTCCGGGCGGGTGCGCGGGTAATCCGTTTGCTGGGTTTCCCAGGTAACGATCCCGCCTTTCACGTAGATTTTCCAGGAGCAGGAGCCGGTGCAGTTAGCGCCGTGTGTAGACCGCACGGTTTTGTCGTGCTGCCAGCGCTTTCGATAACTGTCTTCCCAGTCCCGGCTCTCGTTGGTCGTAACGCCATGGCCCTTCGAATAGGTGCCGACATTCTTGCGGGCCAGGAAGTTCAGGCGGTCGAGCAGGTGTGACATGTTTGTTTTCCTTAGTTTCCAGGGGCCTCAGCAGGGTACGGGTGCGCTTTTCCGGGTGTAGAAATACCAGGTCACGACAACGCAGATGGCGTAGAAAATGCCGAACAACCAGAGCGCCGCTTCGGGGCCACCGGTGAGCCCGATGGATGTGCCGTAGGCCTTTGGAATGAAGAAAGCGCCATAAGCAGCAATGGCTGAGGTGAAGGCGATAATCGCAGCGGCTTCTCGTTCAGACTGCTGCAATAACTTGCTCTCGGCGAGATGCGTCATCAGCCGTGGTATTTCCTGGCGCATGATCGTCGGGATCATCTGGAAGGTGGAGGCATTACCCACACCGGTCAGGAAGAACAGCGCCATGAAGCAGGCGAAGAAGCCCCAGAAAGCGCCAGGTTCTGTCTTGATGCCCAGGAAGAACAGGACACCGCCAACCGCAATGATCATTCCAAGGAACGTCCAGAACGTCACCCGACCGCCGCCATATTTGTCAGAGATCCAGCCGGTTGCCGCACGACTGAGGGCGCCGACGAGCGGCCCGAGAAATGCGTAATTGAGAACATTCACGTCCGGGAACTGGGTTTTCATCAACAAGGGGAAGCCAGCGGCATAGCCGATGAAGCTGCCAAAAGTGCCGGTGTAGAGCACGCACATGATCCAGTTGTGCTTGCGGCTGAAGATGATCGATTGTTCTTTGAAGCTCGCTCTTGCATCGGCAATGTCGTTCATGCCGAACCAGGCAGCGATTGCGCAGATGGCCAGGAATGGCACCCAGATGAAGCCGGCATTTTGCAGCCACATCTGGCCGCCGTCCGACAGGCTTTGCGGTTCACCACCAAGCGCACCGAAGACGCCGATGGTAATCACCAAAGGCACTGTGAATTGCATGACCGAAACACCTGCATTGCCAAGGCCAGCGTTGAGGGCAAG
The DNA here is from genome assembly GCA_021775795.1 of Hyphomicrobiales bacterium. GTDB lineage: Bacteria > Pseudomonadota > Alphaproteobacteria > Rhizobiales > JAJFHB01 > JAJFHB01. The sequence continues at coordinate 1,717 of JAJFHB010000529.1, forward strand.
TGCGTTACCCTTGGTTTTCTTTGGATAGAAATACGAAATGTTGGCCATGGAGGAGGCAAAGTTACCGCCACCAAACCCGCACAGCAGCGCCAGCAGGACGAACATCCAATAAGGTGTTGTCGGGTCCTGAACGGCAAAACCCATGCCCAGGGCGGGAAGGATCAGGGAGGCGGTGGAGAGGCTGGTCCACAATCTGCCGCCAAAAATCGGGATCATAAAACTGTAGAATATGCGAAGCGTGGCACCCGACAGACCGGGCAACGCTGCAAGCCAGAAACGTTCACCGACAGTGTAGTCGAAACCGATTGCAGGAAGCTTTGCAACCACAACCGACCACACCAGCCAGACGGAGAAGGCAAGGAGCAAACAGGGTATTGAAATCCACAGATTTCGGGATGCTATGGCTTTGCCCGTATCGTTCCAGAATTTCTCGTCTTCCGGACGCCAGTCGGTGAGGACGTGACGTTTGGGGCTTGGTGGTGTTGCAGAATGTGCCATGGGAGCCTCCCTATCGGCATATTTCAAAGTATGCGGACCACGAGATGTGGTCCGCACGTCGATTTCATTCGGCAGGTTTCAGATCGCCGGATGAAGGGTTTTGTGAAGTTGCCGTATCGGGTTTCCCCAAGGGGGCTTCCGGCACGTCGGACAGATATTTCTCATCATGCAGAACCGGATGACGGCTGCGTTCCATGCGCCGGATGGCGATGTGCATCCACACGGTGGAGACCGCAACGAGGACGAACATCAACATGTAGGGTGCCGTCCACACGCCGGTGTAGTCCAACAAGATGCCGAACGAGATGGGGAGTACGAAACCTCCCAGCCCGCCGATCATGCCCACAAGACCGCCAACAGACCCCACGTGATGGGGGTAATAGACGGGAATGTGTTTGTAGACCGCAGCCTTGCCCAGGCTCATCACGAAGCCCAGCACGATGGTCAGGCCAACGAACAGCGGAAGGCCGGTACCAAGTGTGAATTCGATGGGGCCGTCTATGCCCTGTACCGTATAGCGGGTCTCCGGGTAGCTCATCACAAAGAGACAGGCCAAAGAGACGAAGAAGGTGAGGTACATGATGTACCTGGCACCCCATTTGTCCGACATCCAGCCACCCAGTGCGCGAAAGACGGAGCCGGGCAGTGAGTACATGCCGGCCAGCACACCAGCGGTGGTCAGGGGCAATCCGTAGGCGCCGACATAGTATCGGGGCAGGAAGGATGCCAGCGCAACGAACGCGCCGAACACGAAGAAATAGTAGGTGGCAAAGCGCCAGACCCGGATGTCCTTGAGCGGAGCGAGTTGTTCTGCAGCAGATACCGCAGCCGCTCCTGAGCTCTTGCGTTTGGATTGCGCCGGGTCGTCTTTAGCCAGGATGTAGAAAAGGACCGCGGTTATGGCCAGAACAATGGCATAAACCCGGGCAGTCCCCTCCCAGCCCAGAGCGACGACGAGGAAGGGTGCGGCGAAGTTGGTAACAGCCGCGCCGACGTTGCCTGCGCCGAATATGCCAAGAGCTGTGCCCTGGCGTTCCTTTTCATACCACTGTGAAACATAAGCAACGCCGACGATGAAGGAGCCGCCTGCAAGGCCCAAACCAAGCGCTGCGACCAGGAAAATCTCGTATGTCTCTACGGACGTCAGCAGCCACACGGCAACAGCAGTGACCATCATTTGCAGCGGAAACATAAGCCGTCCGCCGATTTGTTCTGTCCACACGCCCAGGAAAATACGGCTGATGGAACCTGTCAGAACCGGCGTTGCCACCAGTAGACCGAACTGAGTGTCGCTCAGGCCAAGGTCAGTTTTGATTTTCACACCGATGATAGAAAAAATCGTCCAGACCGCAAAGCAAACCGTGAACGCGAATGTGCTGAGCGCAAGGGCACGATTTTGATCAGAACGGGTGACCCCTTCCAGTGAATGCATGTGCTGATCCCCTCATGACCGAAAGCCACAAATGGCTTCGATTCCCTTCGTATGGCTTTGACTTGAGCATGCGGAAGGGACGGTTGATTTGATCAGGATCAACTCGCGGGCGGCTTAAAACTAAAGTTGGAGAGGGCAAGTGTTGACCGACCCAAAAGCCTGCTTATGTCGCGTTCTTGCGGGGCTCTTGATCTAGGTCAAAGTCGTTGACGGAACCATCAAGCACAGTGCGGGCTCGCAGAAGGAGGTGTAGAGAAATGCCTGTCGCCATAGACGCCATTCGGAAAGAACACGTCACCATGGCCCGCATACTGGGCCTGCTCGAAGACCAGATTGATCTGTTCGAAAGGGCTGAGCGTCCGGACTATGAGCTGATCAAGGAAATCGTCGAGTATTTTCGAACCTTTCCCGACCTCTATCACCATCCCAAAGAAAATCTGATTTACCGCAAAATGGTAAAAAGCGCCGGTGGTGAGGAAATGCAGTTTGGGGATCTGGAAGCACAACACGAAGATGTTGCCGTGCGTTTGGACCTGTTCGCCCGCGCCGTTGTCAACTTCATGCTGGAAGTTGAAGTCAGGCGTGATGCCTTCGTAGGTGTGGCCCGTGATTTCATCAATGGCGAACGTAAACACATGGCAGGCGAAGAGAGCCATTTCCTGCCCGCTGCCCTCGAAGCCCTCACAGATGACGAATGGGTTGAAATTGATCGCAGGGTCGAAAACATCAGTGATCCCCTGGAAACGAGCGCTGGCATTGCCAAATTCTCGATTCTCGTAAGACGAATGTCAGGGTTGCCTGCGCGGTAGGGACAAAGTCATTTCCCGTCTGCCAACGGACACAATCCGCAGGGGCTCTGCACTTTCGCTAGGCGCCACTAAAACCGCATGGCGATGGTTTGTCTGAATGGGCGCAAGTCATCATCACGCTGGCAACGCTTTGGGCAAATTTTGTCCATTCCATTCTTTAAATCTGTTTCAACTGTTCTGCGGCAGTCCGAGAATTTCCTTGGGGTGTTCCGAAGCGGCTAAGCCAAGATCTCCATCCAGCGCAAAACGGTCACCTGGATAGGACAGATAGACCATCGATACAGCCTGCTCACCGCGAAAAAGCCGCCGCTCCAGCACGACACAGGCTGCACCGATAGGCACCTGGAGCAGGCTGGCAAGACGGGGTGTGGCATTGACGGCAAAGATCCGCTTGCGGATCCATGTCCACTTTGCATTGCGCAGCATCCACTGACCCGGTGGCGAATCCGTGAATGTCTGATGCTCAGCTTCAGGGAGCACGTCCAAATTAATCAATCGCCGTTCAAATTGTGCCGCAATATTGTCTGTGCAATGTAGCGCTTCAACCTGCAGGAAGCGCGTGCCTTCCGGTAAATCGGTCCAGTGGAGCTGTCCTTCGCCATTGGTGTGAATCGAGACGTCCTCGATTTGATATTCATACATGCCGCCGCGCTCCATGACCTCCTGAGAGATGTCACGGGCAGGCATTGCAATATGCTCCCTGAAGCCGCGCGCAACAACGGTCCCGGCACGTTTGTTGCGCTCCAAAATCCCCTGATCGGCCAGACCAGTGAGCGCTTTGCCAATGGTTTGACGGGATAGCCCGTATATTTTCACCAACTCAGCTTCCGGCTCCAACCGGTCTCCGGGCACGAGTTGGCCTGACACGATTTTCTGCATGACCTCGCGCTGAAACTGCTTGAAGAGAGGTCCTTCGCCGTCGAGGCGCGATGGCATTTGGTGCGTCCTTTCAATGCTGTATTACGTCGTTCTATCACGTTTTCATCTTTAATGTACGCTCATGTGCTTTTAATGTCATTCAATAAGGGAGGGGGACGATGGCAGCGAATTGGATGGAATACTGCCAAAATGGAGAGATAGTACAGGCAAATGTCGGAAATTTGAGGGAAATTGGCGCGCATTGTTATCCCGGCTCGAGCCCGTGGTGGGCAAGATTGCCGGAGAATTTGCCAATAATACATATACAAAACCGTTATTGACATTCTTTATTGGTGTTAGTGTAATGCATTAATTCATGTTGCGTGTTGTTCTCACGCAAACTCAAACTGGCGTCCGCGAAGTCTCCAGGTTCAAGTGAAAAGTGAAATGGCATTGTCTCCCAACAGATTGAAGCATCTTCAGCCAGGTGGCAGCATGCTCCTTGGCGCGGCGCTGGTGACAGCGCAGTCGTCGGGGGTGGCGATGCTCATGGCCAAGCTTGGATTAGGGTATCTTGAGGTGGATGGGACCGCGATGTCTCCTGCGGCCGCGAGTTCCATTAGCCTCATGGGTCGAGCGCTGGGGTTGCCAGTCATTCAACGGGTCCACAACTTTCACCGTGCCAATTTCGGACCGGCACTGGAAGGCGGGGCGCGGGGACTCAGCGTTCCCGGCGTCAGCAGGTTGGCGGAAGCGCAGGAAGTTGTAATGGGCAGCCGCTATGCGCCCCTGGGTGCGCGGGGAACCTTCGAACCGAGCCCGCACAATGACTATGAAGACGATCCTCAGGACCTTGCAGGCCTCAATCGTGACGTGCACGTGACCTTGCGCCTGCCACCGGACATGCCTGCCGATGAGGTGGGACGGATAGCTGCCCTGGACGGCATTGACGCCATCGAATTCGAAGGGGCTTCGTCAAAGGATCATGCAGGACCCCTTGCGGCAGCGACAGCAGCGGTCACCGCTTCAGGCACCTTGCTTTCTGCTCAGGCGAGCTGTGTAGAGGATCTGTCTGAGCTTGCCCGGGCAGGGGTGCAGCTGGTGCGGTTCGCTGATGATGCCGATCTGC
>JAJFHB010000530.1 GCA_021775795.1 Hyphomicrobiales bacterium
TGAAAAAGGGTGATGTGATGAAAGCCGTGGTGGTGCGTACTGCCAAGGACATTCGTCGCCCCGACGGCAGCGCCATTCGTTTCGACCGTAATGCAGCGGTGTTGGTCAATGCTCAAGGTGAGCCGATCGGGACTCGTATCTTTGGCCCCGTTACGCGCGAACTGCGTAGCAAGAACCATATGAAAATCGTTTCTCTGGCGCCGGAGGTATTGTAATGGCGGCACGGATCAAAAAGGGCGATCGGGTGGTTGTTATCACGGGCAAGGACAAGGGCCGCAAAGGCGATGTCCTGCGTGTGTTTCCAACCGAGAACAAGGCTCTCGTCCAGGGCGTAAACATGGTGCGGCGCCATCAAAAGCAGTCGGCGCAGCAAGAGGGCGGTATCACCAGTAAGGAGATGCCCATACACATGTCGAACCTGGCGATTGAAGATCCCGACAGCGGCAAGGCTAGCCGGGTTGGTTTTAAGATTTTGAATGACGGACGCAAGGTCCGTGTTGCCAAGGCATCTGGAGTGGAAATTGATGGCTGAAGCATCAATCAAACCTCGCCTGCATAACCACTATAATGATGTGGTTCGTGGTGAGATGATCAAAGAGTTCAGTTACGCAAACCCTATGGAGGTTCCGCGCCTCGACAAGGTTGTGATCAACATGGGTGTCGGAGAATCTGTTGCAGATTCGAAGGTGATTAATTCGGCAATCGAAGACCTCGGTCTGATTGCCGGGCAAAAACCGGTGATTACGCGTGCACGCAAGGCGATATCAAACTTCAAGCTGCGTGAAGATATGCCGATCGGTGCAAAAGTAACGCTGCGCCGCGAACGTATGTACGAATTCATTGACCGCCTGGTCACCATCGCGCTTCCGCGTGTTCGTGACTTTCGCGGACTGTCGCCGAAAAGCTTCGACGGCAACGGCAATTTCGCTCTCGGAATTAAGGAACACATTGTGTTTCCCGAGATCAATTATGACAAAGTCACGCAGATCTGGGGCATGGACGTTGTGGTTTGCACCACAGCCTCATCCGATGACGAGGCGAGAGCATTGTTGCGGGGATTCAACTTTCCCTTCAGTGGCGAACGCGCCGAATAGGCTCGTTACCTGAAGAGAAGCCCGCTTACGGAGGATAGTTTATGGCGAAGAAGAGTTCAGTCGAGCGCGATAACAAGAGACGCAGGATGGTCAAAAACCATGCTGCGAAGCGCGAACGACTCAAAGCGATGGCGAATGATCAGACGCTGCCGAACGAAGAGCGCTTTCGTGCTCGGTTGAAGCTGGCGGAAATGCCGCGCAACTCGGCGCCGACGCGCATTCGTAATCGTTGCGAGATTACCGGCCGGCCGAGAGGCTTTTACCGGAAGCTGCGTGTTTCGAGAATTGCGTTACGCGATATGGCATTGCAGGGACTGGTTCCCGGCATGGTGAAGTCGAGCTGGTAGGGAGAGTGCAGATATGAGCATGACAGATCCACTCGGTGACATGTTGACACGCATCCGCAATGCGCAGATGCGAGGCAAGTCCAAGGTGAGCACACCAGCTTCGAACATGCGTGCGCGTGTTCTTGAAGTGTTGCAGGCAGAAGGTTTCATTCGCGGTTATTCGCGGGTCGACTACGGCAGCGGCAAATCGGAGCTGGAGATCGAACTGAAGTATTTTGATGGTGAACCCGTCATTCGCGAGATCCAGAGGGTCTCGAAGCCGGGTCGGCGCGTTTATACGGCAGTGCGTGATATTCCGGTGATTTATAACGGCCTGGGCATTTCGATACTGTCGACGCCAAAGGGTGTTATGTCAGATTCGCAGGCGCGTGAAGAAAATGTCGGCGGTGAGGTTCTCTGCAGAGTGTTCTAGTTTTCGGATTTTTGCCGGATCAGTTCATTTAGAGATTTATTAGAGAGACGGAAAGAAACAGCGATGTCTCGAATTGGAAAAAAACCAGTTCCGGTACCTTCAGGTGTGACGGCATCGGTCGATGGCCAGCAAATTGCGGTCAAGGGTCCGAAGGGTGAATTGTCTGCGATTCTCGTAGATGACGTGCTCGTCAAACTCGAAGACGGCGAAATATCAGTGACACCGCGGGATGATACCAAGCGGGCGCGCTCCATGTGGGGAATGTCCAGGACGATCGTTTCGAACCTCGTGGAGGGTGTCAACGATGGTTTTACAAAGACGCTGGAGATCAATGGCGTTGGTTATCGTGCTGCTATGCAGGGCGCAGCCTTGCAGCTGAACGTTGGCCTGAGCCATGACGTTCTCTATGCGATACCCGAGGGTATCAAAGTAGAGTGTCCGAAGGCGACTGAGATCATCGTAACTGGAATTGATAAGCAAAAAGTTGGTCAGGTTGCGGCCGAAATCCGCTCCTACCGGCCGCCCGAACCCTACAAGGGTATTGGCATCAAATACGCGGGCGAATACATCTTCCTTACGGAAGGCAAGAAGAAGTAGCGGTATAGATCATGGGCAAGTGGAAATCATTGAGTGATCAGCGAAAGTCTCGGGTACGTCGTGCTCTTAAGAAGAGAGCAAATGGGCGGCCGCGGCTTTCGGTATTTAGGTCGCTGAAAAACATATACGTTCAGGTGATTGATGACGATAACGGCGTGACTGTCGCGTCGGCGTCGACACTCGAACCCGAACTGCGTAAGAAAATCAAAAACGGCGGTGACAAAGCTGCTGCCGCCGAGATTGGCAAACTTATTGCCGAACGCGCCACCAAGGCTGGTGTCGAAACAGTGATCTTTGATCGTGGCTCCTACATTTATCACGGCCGCGTCAAAGCACTGGCTGATGCCGCGCGCGAAGGCGGACTACAGTTCTAATCGATTGGACATTTTAAGATGGCAATGAGAGACGATCGCGACAGCGAATTCCAGGACAAGCTGGTACACATCAACCGCGTCGCCAAGGTTGTTAAGGGTGGGCGCAGGTTTGGTTTTGCAGCTCTTGTCGTGGTCGGTGACCAAAAGGGCCGCGTCGGATTTGGACACGGTAAGGCTCGTGAAGTGCCTGAAGCCATTCGCAAGGCAACTGAAACGGCGAAAAAGACGATGATTCGGGTGCCATTGCGCGACGGCCGCACGCTTCATCATGACGGTGCTGGACGTCACGGCGCTGGTCGGGTTGTGCTGCGCACGGCTCCTGCCGGTACCGGAATTATTGCTGGTGGTCCGATGCGTGCTGTCTTTGAAACGCTGGGTGTTCAAGACATTGTTGCCAAGTCGATCGGCACATCGAACCCCTACAACATGGTGCGTGCAACCTTTGATGCGCTCATGAGACAGTCAAGCCCGCGTATGGTGGCTTCCCGCCGTGGCAAAAAAGTTAGCGATATTGTGTCGCGTCGTCGTGATACGGGCGCAACAGCCTCCTGAACTGGCTGTTTGAGCCGAATTGAACTCTACGGAGCCTGATGAAATGGCGAAGACTGAAAGCAAATCTGGGAAAACCGTAACGGTTGAGCAGATTAAGAGCCCGATCCGGAGGCCGCAGGACCAACGTGCGACCCTGATTGGACTTGGATTGAACAAAATGCACCGGCGCAGAACTCTTGAGGATACACCGCAGGTTCGCGGTATGATCAACAAGGTGAGCCATTTGGTGCGTGTGGTCGAGGAAGGCTAATCCGGCCTCGCTGGGTGAGAGAATTGCTATGAAACTTAATGAGCTTTCCGACAATAAGGGTGCGAACAAAACGCGGGTCCGTGTGGGTCGTGGTATCGGTTCGGGCAAGGGCAAGACCGCCGGTCGCGGTGTAAAGGGTCAGAAGTCACGCTCAGGTGTAGCCATCAAGGGTTACGAAGGCGGACAGATGCCGATTTACATGCGTCTTCCCAAGCGCGGATTTAACAATCCCTTCTCGAAAGACTTCAACGAGCTCAATGTCGGTCAGTTACAAGCCGCAATTGATGCCAAGAAAGTCGATGGCAAAAAGCCGATTTCGATTGAGGTCCTTATTGAAGCTGGACTTGTGAAGCGGCGCCGGGATGGCCTGCGGCTTCTCGGCAAGGGTGAAATCACCGCCAAAGTGACGATCGAAGTTGCTGGTGCCTCAAAGGGTGCTATTGCCGCGGTCGAGAAAGCGGGTGGGACCGTTTCCGTCGTTGAGGCGAAGAAAGCTAAGGTGTCACAGGAAGGTGACAGTGCCTAGGCTTTGAAATTGTCCCCGGTCTTCTTATGTCTAACTGTTTGGGT
>JAJFHB010000054.1 GCA_021775795.1 Hyphomicrobiales bacterium
CATAGTAATCGTCTTCGATGCCGAACACGGCAACCTGCTCGATTGCCGGGTGTATCTGCAGCATGTTCTCGATCTCGGCAGGATATATGTTTTCGCCTCCGCGAATAATCATGTCGCGCAATCGCCCGCCGGAAATGACCAGCCGGCCGCCTTCGTTCAGATATCCAAGATCGCCAGTGTGCAGCCAGCCGTCCGCATCCAGTGTTTCTCGTGTTGCCTCGGCCATGTCGAAGTACCCGTTCATGACCATCGGTCCTCGCCCAAGGAGTTCCCCGATCTCGCCCGCGCCCAGGTCCGCTCCGGTTTCCGGGTCAATAATCCGCACCTCAAATCCGGGCAGAGGCTTGCCGCTGGTTTCAAAACGTTGTGGATCGTCACACGATGCAGCTGAGATCAGAGTGGATGTTTCTGTTTGGCCGTAGACCTGGGACAGTTGGGGTATCGGAAACTCATTTGCACAGCGGCGCAGGACGTCCGCATTACAATCAGCGCCGCCACAGGTGCCGCTGCGAAGGCTCGTCAGGTCGTAGCGGTCACGATCAGGGTGTTCCAGCATCGCCAGATAAGACGTGGGCACGCCACTGAGCAAAGTGCAGCGTTCGTTTTCAATCGCTTCAAACATGCCTGTTGGCGTGAAGGAGGGAACACCGACGTAAGCCGCACCCGTTTGCAGGCATCCGAGCATGTTCATGATGCAACCGGCGCAGTGAAATAGAGGGATGATAGATGTCCATCTTTCGCCGGCCTGAACTTGCAGACGGTCGGCTGTAAGTCGGGCGTTCATCATCATGGCCCTGTGTGTGAGCAGGGCACCTTTTGGCACGCCGGTTGTGCCTGAAGTAAAAAGCATGGCCGCGACGGCGCCGGGTAGAGGCGTAGGCAGGTCGACTGCCGACGCGCGCCCTTCATCACGGAGCACGTCAAAGGAGGTGTGGTGTTCTCCGCCCTCGCCAATGACAATGACGTGCTTCAATTCCGGAAGAACAGCCCGAAGAGCCTCAATGTTCTCAAGATAGGGGTTTCCCCGAAACGACGGTGTCGCGAATAATGCCACAAGCCTAGCGTGGCGCACGGCAGTCTCCAGGTCATCGCGTCTGTAGTGCGTGTTCAACGGTACGAATACGCAGCCGGCGAGAGCCGCTGCCATCTGCACCACCGCCCATTCGACACGGTTCTCTGCAATCAGTCCGATATGACTTCCCGGTTTGACACCCCGCTCCAGCAACCCCCGCGCCAGCGCCGAGGCCTCGGCATGCCAGCCCGCGAAGGTCAACCGGGCGGGTTGCTCAGGAAAGCACAGGGCTTCATCACCGCCACGACCCTCGGCTTGATGCCGCAAGGCATCGGCTGGATGCTCATGGAGTTGCGCGCAAATAATGGTTGGTCCTGATTATTAGCGAAGCGTTTCAGGGTAGTCGAACAGCCCTTTACCTACATCATCGAAAGCGCCGTCTTCAACCTGTGCGCCGATCTTCAGGAGGTCGTCAGCAAAGCACCTGTCTTGATCCCAGTGATCAACTTCAGCGCGGATCGTTCCATAGGCACGTTCAATCGCTCTGGAGCTCTTGAGAGGACGCCGGAAATCTATGCCCTGAGCGGCGCATATGAGCTCGATGGCAAGAATGTCCCGTGTGTTCAGGGTCATCGGGCGCAACCGGTTTGCGCCGTTTGTCGACATGCTCACGTGGTCTTCCTGATTTGCCGATGTCGGCAGGCTGTCCACACTGCGGGGATGTGCCAGCGACTTGTTTTCGCTTGCCAGGGCAGCGGCTGTGACCTGCGCCATCATGAAGCCGGAGTTGAGTCCCGCATCTGCCACAAGAAAGGGAGGAAGCTCCGAAATGTTGGTGTCGATCATGGCAGCGCTGCGGCGCTCGGAAAGAGCGCCGATTTCAGCAATGGCCAGCGCCAGTGCGTCTGCTGCAAAGGCGACCGGTTCTGCATGAAAGTTGCCGCCGGAAAGAACGTCGCCAGCATCAGCGAATATCAGCGGGTTGTCGGTCACCGAGTTGGCTTCGATGTGCAATTTGCGGGCAACATCAAACATCTGGTCGAGACAGGCACCCATGACCTGGGGCTGGCAACGGAATGAATAGGGATCCTGCACCCTCTCGCAGTCCACATGCGATGCCCGTATCTTGCTGCCATTGAGGAGCGTTCTGATAGCTGCAGCTGTCGCCGCCTGTCCCGGGTGCGGCCGCACCTCATGAATGCGGGGGTCAAAAGGCGTGTCACTGCCACGGATTGCATCGACTGACATGGCGCCTGCAAGCAGGCCTGCACGCATCAAACGCTCGGTCCGAAAAAGACCCGACAAGGTAATTGCCGTTGAGACTTGTGTTCCATTGAGGAGGGCGAGGCCTTCTTTGGGGCCGGGCTCGAACAATTCGATCCCGGCTGCGTCAAAGGCTTTGCGGGCTGCCACCAGTTTACCCCCGACCCTGACTTTGCCTTCACCCAGGAGCGCCAAAGACATGTGGGCCAGCGGGGCAAGATCACCGGAGGCACCAACAGATCCCTGCGAGGGAATAACGGGCAGAATGTCTGCCTTCAGCATTGCAGCCAGTCGGTCGACGAGTTCGATGCGGACACCGGAATGACCAAGCGCCAGGCTCTTAATTTTCGTCAGTATAATGAGCCGAACGACCCGGTCTGACAGAGGTTTGCCCGTTCCTGCCGCATGTGAGCG
>JAJFHB010000531.1 GCA_021775795.1 Hyphomicrobiales bacterium
AAAAGCACCGGTCGAGAACGCCATACACAGCGCATAGCCCCAAAAGCGGCGAGACCGAATGAGTTCGGGATAACTTTGGAACTGCTTTGCGAAAGTGGCTGATGGCGTCTTGTTCGTTTCACCAAGATCAAACCAGCACAGTGCAAACATCCCGAAGCCAAACGTGGCAAACAAAACAAAACTCGCGCGCCATCCGAACAGCTCATCCAGAACACCCCCCACCATGGGACCCAGCATCGGAGCAACGGCCCAGGCTGTTGCCAGATAGCCCATTAGGCTTGCCGCTTCGCGCGCCGGCACCATGTCGCGGATCACCGCGCTCGACAGAACCCCGGCGCAGATGATGGAGCCCTGAAGCATCCGAAACATCAGGAACATCCAGATGTTGGTGGAGAGTAAGCAGCCCAGGGACGCCATGAAGAACAGAAACACGCCCACGAGCATCACCGGTCGACGGCCAAATCTGTCAGACAGGGGTCCCATTATCAGCTGCAGAACAGCGGTCATCGCGGCATAGCCAGCGATGGACAGGTTCACGAGGGCATAATCGGCGTTGAAGGTTTCCGCGATGTTCGACAGCGACGGCAAGAACATGTTCAGGGACAACACCGATAACGCTGACAACAAAACCAGCGTGAACAGTCTCGGCGCGGATGTGGCAGCTCTAAGCATCGCAATCTTTCAGCAAAGGCAAATGGGACAGGAGTTTCGGGTTGTTCCCATCCAACAGGCGCGAAGGCACAAAAAAACCCCCGATGGAGACGGGGGCGCACGGAAATCCACAGTAAGTTCTGTTACCGGTCCACGCGCATTTCTCCCACCACTACGACCAGTAAAATCATAATTGTTGCTCCTGTTGTACCTGCTGCGGACATTAGGGGCTCAGTCGATTTGCGTCAACAGTGTTGGAATATAATTACAATCAGAATGCATAATGGTTCCGATTGTTACGTCAAATGAGGCAGTGGTGCCGTTGCAACGGGCAATCTGGCAAGTGATCTGTCGGTGACGATGTAATTGAAAGTAGCAGGGATTTGCCCGTGCAACCCGTCACAGAGACGTAAGCGTTGCACTCATGGAAACGGTGCCATCTGACCTTTCAATGGTGCCCTTGCGTTCTGTCCCAGGTGTGCCCGGCAGGATGCGCACCGGCGTCGTCGTGAACACAGGCGCCAGGGCACGATAGCGAAACCGGATCGATAGGCGCGATCCTCGCATCGCTTCGCAGAGTTCCGTGGCCATCAAGGGACCGTGCACCACAAGGTCGGCATACCCTTCCGTTTCGCGACAGAACGCCCGGTCCCAGTGGATGCGATGGCCGTTGTGGGTAAGGGCCGAGTAAAAGAACAGCTGGCTTTCAGGGTGAGTGAAATATCCATCAGGCACCGGCTCGTCCGGCTGCCGCAATGCGGTTTCCGGTTCGCCACGGTCGCGGTAGACGATGATCTGTTTCTCGGCGATGCACGGGACACCATTTTGTTCTATTTCATGGCTGATCGTCACAAAACACATGGCGCCGGAGTTGCCCTCTTTGAATGCCACGTCTGCAATTGTGGAACGTCGTGTCGCCGGTGTGCCTATACGGAGTGGCTGTGAAACAGAAACCTCGCCGGCGGCCCACATTCGTCGGTGAAAAGGAGCGGCAGGTAAGAACAGGCCGGTTCTTTCGTGCAGGTCCGGGCCCAGGTCGGCGAGCGGGATACCTTTGCTGAAATAGGCCCAATGAAATGTTGGTGGCAACTCTTCTCCCGGCGGCTTGCGATCCATGAGAATGCAAAACTTTTCCGCTGGCTCAGGCGAGAGGCTATCCGTGATTTCGCGAGTACGTCCGATGCAGGCTTCGCACTCGGCCAGCACCTTCTCCGATACAAACGGCGGGGATTGCTTGTTCATTTTGTCTGTCCGTGGTTAGGAGCAATCTTCTTGTACGCTGATGGCTGGTATGGGGCGCAACTATCTCGGTTAAATTCAATCTACCGTAACGTGAATGAAAAGTATCAAGGAGACCATGATGCAGGACTTGGACGGTCTGACCGTTGTGTCTGTCGAACATGCGGTTGCAGCTCCCTATGCTTCATTGAAGCTGGCCGATGCCGGTGCGCGCGTCATCAAGGTTGAGCGGCCCGAGGGAGACTTTGCACGGGGCTATGATTCTCTGGCGGCGGGCAAGAGCGCCTATTTTGTCTGGTTGAACAGAGGCAAGGAATCGATCGCGCTCGACCTGAAGTCTGACGACGGCAAAGCGATGCTTTCAAACATGCTCGAAACCGCTGATGTGCTCATCCAGAATCTGGGGCCCGGTGTTATCGGGCGTTTGGGTTTTGGAGCAGAAGGGCTGCAGGTTCTGCGCCCAGAACTCATCATCTGTTCGATATCCGGCTATGGCAGCTCAGGCCCGCGCGCCCGGCAAAAGGCCTACGATCTTCTAATCCAGGCTGAAAGCGGTCTGGCATCAATTACCGGCACACCTGATGCTCCGGCGCGCGTTGGCGTGTCGGTCTGTGACATCGCGGCAGGGATGACGGCTTATCAGGCAATACTCGAAGCCCTGATCGGCAGATCATTGACCGGCAAGGGCCGGCATATAGAGGTGTCGTTGTTCCAGGCATTGGCGGACTGGTTGAACGTGCCCTATCTGCAATATCGCTATGGCGGAAAAGCGCCGGCTCGTCAGGGGCTCATGCACCCAACGATTGCGCCCTATGGCGTGTTTGAATGCCGTGATGGCAAAGAGCTGTTGATCTCCGTGCAGAATGATCGGGAGTGGGGCGCACTATGCGATGCGTTTGGCTGCCCTGAGCATACCGGAGCGGAAGGCTCGGCGACAAATGAGCGCCGCGTTGCAAATCGGGATACCACAGACGCCCTTGTACAGACCTGGTTGGGTGCCATGGATCGGGATGGCGCCATTGCCTTGCTGGATGAGGTGGGTGTCGCCTATGGGCGCCTGTCGACAATGGAGGACATCGCTGCCCTTCCACCGGAACACTTCACCGACATAACAACGGCTAATGGTTCACTGGATCTGCTTGTTCCGGGTGCACAGGTCGCCGGGGAAGCGCTGCCGTCTTTCGGTCCGGTTCCCGAACTTGATCAGCATGGAGACGCCTTGAGAGCAGAGTTTTCGAAGGGTGCTTTATGATTTGATCAGGTGATGCAAGCGGCCGGCGCAAACATCCCTCAATAGCTTCTCGGCATCTTGAGAACATGTTCCGCAAGATAGGAGAGTATCAGGTTGGTCGAGATTGGAGCGACCTGATAAAGCCGAGTTTCGCGGAACTTGCGCTCCACATCATATTCCTCTGCGAAACCAAACCCTCCAAAGGTTTGCACCGCCGCTTCTGCGGCCTCCCAGCTTGCTTCGGCAGCAAGCATTTTGGCCATGTTCGCTTCGGCGCCCGGGTTTCCACCGGCCTCGTAAAGCTCCACCG
>JAJFHB010000532.1 GCA_021775795.1 Hyphomicrobiales bacterium
GGCACAAAGGCCTATGGCGTGCACGTCAGGCAAATACCAACGCCCGCACGCGAAGACCGTGACGAGTTGCGTAGTGAGCCCAATTTCTACTGGCGTCAGGAAGCGCAGTTACGCGCCCAGGCGGAAAAAGCCGACTGGTCCTGGACCATCCTGCGCCCGACCCTGATTGTCGGCGGAGGCATTGGTGGCGCCATGAACCTGCTGCCGCCGATTGGGGTTTTTGCCGCTTTGCTGAAGCACGAAGGCCTGCCCTTAGGATACCCAGGCGGTGGTCCCAAGATTGGCTGTGCTGTAGATGTTGACCTGCTTGCCCGCGCCATTGACTGGGCAGGCAGCGCTGCGACTGCCCGAAACGAGACATTCAATGTCACCAACGGCGATGTCTATGTGTGGTCTGAACTCTGGCCCGCCATTGCCGAGGTGCTCGGCATGGAACCCGGTGAGCCCGAGCCCTGCTCGCTCAGCGAATATTGCGATGACAAGGCGGCAGACTGGCAGGCCATCTGCGAGAAACACAACCTCGTTGCACCGGACCTTGAGACCTTCGTTGGCCCCTCACTGCAATATTGCGATTTCTCCATGCGTGTGGGCATGGAAGAGCCGGGACCACCCTCAATCGTTTCGACGGTAAAAATTCAGACTGCAGGATTTCACGAGGTGATGGATACGGAAAAGATGTTCCGCAAATGGTTCCGGCATCTGCAGGACGAACGGCTGCTGCCTCCAGCTTAGCGCTTTGCGGACCAGCGGCCGGCCAGAAAGGCGCCGAGCAATATCAGTCCCACGCCACAGGTAATTTCCGCCCAGAATTCCACTTCATAGGCTTCCGCCCCTGAAAAGTCGCCCAACGCCACATACTCCTGCCATTTGACGTAAGCGCTGTAGGACAGGTTCAAAAAGTAATAGGCAGCAGCGAAACTGCCGATGGGCACAAACCAGCGAAGCCAGATCATGGTTGCAACTCGCCGCTGTGCATTTCAAAGCGAAGCTCCCTGCCATCGATCGATTGAGCTTCAATGAAATAGGTCTCTCTGAAAATCGGCCCATCCCCTTCCATGACCCGCACCATTTCTGGCGGACGGGCAAAGACTGTGTAGTGAGAAACAGAGGGCACAACGTTGGCATAGGCAGAAAGCCCGGTCCAATCTGTGCGTTCATCTCCGGCGATGTCGAGGGTCGAGTAGCTAGCCTGCAATGCGCCGGCCCGATAGAACGCAAGCGCCAGATGGTTTGCCTGCGGGTCATGTCCGCGATGCCAGGGTCCCAAACGTACCAGAACAATATCCTCGCCCGCCCCGCATAAAACAAAGAGCTGTTGCGCAAACCAGTCGTAGGTATGAACAAGGAGATCTTCTTCGGCAGTTACCCGATAGACCAGCGTCCGACCCTGCTGACGTGGCTCACCTTCGGGATCATAAATATGCTCAGGCACGGACTTCGCATAGCAGCGCCCGTAAGGGCCGGCGGTCACCTGTGCACCATTGCCGGCTTCATCATCGGCAAAGGCCGGCCCGCCGCATAAAAATGCGACAACGATGACAACAAGAGATCGGGCGACAGTTTTCATGGTTCATCCACTCGCCGGATCGAAGCACGCGAGCCTGAAACAATCAAAGCGCAAAGCCCGCCTAGGAAAACGTTCGGTTAAGCCAACTGTCCAGTGTCAAAAATGCCAGCACCGCCAGACAGCCCAGCATGAGGGGGATTATGGCGCAAATTGTGGCGAGCCTGGTGCGCTGCCAAAGGGTCAACAGCCAGGGAAGAACAGTGCCTGCAACGGCTGCGGCCGCAATGAAATTCACCACGTAA
Organism: Hyphomicrobiales bacterium; assembly: GCA_021775795.1. Taxonomy (GTDB): domain Bacteria; phylum Pseudomonadota; class Alphaproteobacteria; order Rhizobiales; family JAJFHB01; genus JAJFHB01. Next base: position 1,810 of record JAJFHB010000532.1, read on the forward strand.
AAGCCTATCCGCAAGGTGACGTCATCCATATCAGGCGATGTGGCGAAAAGCGCAAACACGGCAGCAAGAAAGGCAAGCCCACCATTCAGGAGTGTAGCGGCAATAAGAAGGATGATGGTTCTTGGTTGCATGACTTGATCGTTTCACGTTTGCCGGATCGCTTCACGTTTATATGGATGCGATCTAGTCAAACAGACCGCCCTTTGGGCCGGTTGCGAGCGTATCATCGTGCTGGAAGGCTGCCGCATCAAGGCTGATCTTATTGGTGAATGCCTTCAACAAGCCTTCGATCTCCTGGCGCTCGATATCCCGCGTGATGAACACAAGGCGTGTATCGGGTGATGCACCATGCGGCCAGGCTTCAAGCTCCACCGGAGGGTGAAAGACGTGCTGTACACCATGGATCACCACTGGCCTGTCAGGTTGCTCTGCAAGTTTCACTATACCTTTAACCCGCAGGAGGTTTGGCCCGTGATAGGACTGAAGGAGTTCCATGAACAGATTGAAACTGTTGATCGAAATCGGCTCCGGGCTGGTGACGCACCAGGCCCGAATACGATCATCATGACGGTTCAAATCATGATGATGGTGGTGCTCATCATCCGTGTAGGCTTCCGCTGCCAGCCACTTCGCCACATCAGGCGCCTTGGTCGCCACATCATAAAGACCGGCATCGAACAGGGCTTGCGGATCAAATTCGCCTTAATGCCCATCAACGAAGCGGGCGGCAGGATTAAGACGTCTTAGCCGTTGCCGCAAAGCTTCAGTGTCTTCGGCACGTGCAAGATCACTTTTGGTCAAAACAATGCGGTCAGCTACAGCGGCCTGCTTCACCGCTTCCGCATGCGCATCAAGTGTGGCCGACCCGTTCACGCAATCCGCTGTCGCAATGACACTTTCAAGCCGGTAACGCCTGACGAGATAAGGATGGTTCATGATGGTGTGAAGAACCGGTGCCGGATCAGCCAGGCCCGTTGTTTCAATCACCACCCGGTTGAAGGCCATGATGGAGCCATCATCGCGGCGGCGTAAGAGATCATCCAGCGTATTGATGAGATCACCGCGGATGGTGCAGCACAGACAACCGCTCGACATCTCCATGATGTTCTCATCCGCCGTTTCAACCAGCAGATGGTCAAGCCCGACTTCGCCAAACTCGTTGATGATGACAGCCGCATCCGAGAAAGCGTCATCGCGCAATAGCGCATTGAGCAGCGTTGTCTTGCCACTGCCCAGAAAGCCGGTGAGGACGCTCAAGGGTATGGGCATTTCTGCGAGTGAGGATTCAGCGGACATGAACAAAGACTACGGTACGCTCACGCATCTCTGCAAGCTCAGCGCAAATCCTCGATCGGCGGCGTTTGAATGGTGTTGCCGGAGCCCGATGACGAACCCTGGCTTTGTTCCGCTGCCGGTTGCTGCTGTTGCGAACCTGAAGAAGAGTTTGAGGATTGGTTGGCCTCAGCTTCCGCTGCCTGTTGTTCGCGCTGCCGCTGCCGGCGTGCTTCGGCTTCGCGGGCCTCTTCTTCTTCAAGCGATGCAATGATGTCCTGATAGGCTTCAGGGGGCAGCACTTCACAGTCAGCACCACTGGTGCGTAACGTACTGCAGATGGCGGTGGTTTGCGCTGCCTCCAGATTGTGCACCATAGCCGTATACTGCCGTGTGTCCGGTGCGCGGGTCACAACCGCCCGCCCGCCATAAAAGACGTCACGCAGCGGCTCAAGCGTAGTGTCGAGCAGTGTTTGGGCATCTGTTGCCCCATCAGTGCTGCCGAACACCACAGACCAGCCGCGAATGGCGCGCGCTTCTGTCAGGCGTACGGTCCCCTGGCTCGCGCAAACGGTGGGTGCCATATCCACTGGCGGAGCGGTATGAAAAAGCCCGCCATTCGAAAGTTCAACCAGTTTTCGGGGCAGCGAGAAAAGATCACCCCCTGTCTGGGCAGCAAATCCTTCTTCCAGCAGGGCCTGAGCCGTCGTGGCGCGCTGACCGCCGTTAGCAGCACCCAGCACAATCGCCACAAGGCGGCGCCCATTCCGTGTTGCACTGGAGACCAGATTATAACCTGAGTTGCAGATAAACCCGGTCTTCATGCCGTCCGCATCGCTCATACTGCGCAACAAAGAGTTGCGGTTGCTGAGGTTACGGCCGCCAATACGCACCGTCTGCGCCTCAAAGAAATTCTGATGCTCAGGGAATTCCCGGATAATCGCACGCGCCAGCAATCCGAGATCCCGCGCCGTTGTCATCTGACGCCTGTCAGGCAGTCCATGCGGATTGGAAAAGTAAGTGCCGGTCATGGCAAGACGCCGTGCCGTTGTGTTCATCAATTCAACAAAAGCGGCTTCGGTTCCACCCACACCTTCCGCAATCGAAACGGCGAGATCATTGGCAGACCGAACAAGCAGAACCTGCAGCGCCCAATCGATTGAAAACTCGGAGCCGATGGGCAATCCCACTTTACTCGGCGGTTCGGCCTGGGCGTTCTCCGACATGGTCAGCGTGCTGTCGAGGGAAAGCCGTCCATCGCGGATTGCGTGGAACGTGAGGTAGGCGGTCATCAACTTGGTCAGCGATGCCGGATACCAGGAGGCGCCTGGATCTTCCGAATGCAGCACGGTGCCCGATTCCACATCAAAAACGAGCGTCGGGCCAGCCTTGGCGGCTAGCGGCATTGCTATCACGAACAGGGTAAAAAGTGCGGCGACCGAACAGACTTTAAAACGCAACACAGATAATTCCTCTCTCGCCACAACGGTGAGACGGCACACACCGTCCATCCTGGCCTGTAATCTGCCACTCCGGTTGTACCCCCAACCAGCGCAGCGCATGTGAACGGTTCGTGCAATTGTGACCACCATCACACAGACCCGTTTCCCACCGCAATGTCAAACCAGCTGTTGTTCACAATGTGGCCCAAAATAAGGCCCGCTGCCTCATTGGCCGCGTATGCCGCAGAATTTAATCCCAATTGTCGCGAATGAGTGATGCCGCCTCGATGCGGGCACTTCAGCGGGTCAAATCAC
>JAJFHB010000533.1 GCA_021775795.1 Hyphomicrobiales bacterium
CGTCTCGAAGCTCTTCCATCTCTTCGTCAGCGGCGGCTTTTTCGCCGATATTTACGACAGCGTCTGGCGCATTGTGGTGAGTTTCACTGGTGCCTGCCTCGTTGCCATCCCGCTTGGCGTTCTGATGGGGTCGTTCAGCACATTTGAAGCCTTTTTCAATCCCTTCGTTTCGGCATGGCGTTATCTACCGGCGCCTGCCTTTATACCCATCCTTCTCATGTGGCTCGGCACTGGCGAAGGCCCCAAAATCGCTCTGCTCTTTATTGGGGTCGTGTTTTTTCTGACGACGCTGATCATGGACCACACTCGGCAGGTACGCCGCGAACTGGTCGAGACTGCGCAGACGCTGGGTGCCAGTGAATGGCAGGTGCTGCGCACCGTAATCGTGCCTGCCGTTATGCCCAATGTATTGATCTCCATGCGCCAATTATTGGCGGTGAGTTGGACCTACCTCGTGATCGCGGAGATTGTCGCCTCAACAACCGGCATCGGCGCCATGATGATGAGGGCGCGACGCTTCCTTCACACCGACGAAATCATGGGAGGAATAATTGTCATCGGCCTGCTGGGACTGCTCTTTGATCTGATGTTCCGGATGGCATACCGGCTCTTGTTTCCCTATCTTGATCCGCAGTCGAATTGAGGTTTGGAATAAGATGAGCAACTCGGATTCTCCGGCCAAACTCTCCCTGACGGGCGTTGACAAAGCCTTCAACCTGAGCAGCGGCGAGCGCATAGACGCCGTCAAAAACGTCTCGTTCGACGTGACAAGTAACGAGTTCTGCGTCCTTCTTGGCCCCTCCGGCTGTGGCAAGTCCACAGTCTTGCGAATGATTGCAGGACTGGAGACACCCACGAGCGGCAAGTTCCTGCTTGATGGCCGTGAGATTACCGGCACGTCCCGCGACCGGGGCATGGTCTTCCAGACGTACACATCTTTTGAGTGGCTCACCGTGCGCCAGAACATTGAGTACGGCATGAAGATCAACGGAGTGCCGAAAACCGAACGGCGCGAACGTGCAGATCAATATATGGAGCTTGTGCGACTGACAAAGTTCCGAGATGCCTATCCCAAACAACTTTCAGGCGGCATGAAGCAGCGCGTGGCCATCGCACGTACACTCGCAAACAAACCGAGTTTGCTTTTGATGGATGAACCGTTCGGCGCACTCGATGCAGAAACGCGCTGGAACATGCAGGAGCTGATGATCTCGATTACCGAGAGCACGGACACGACCACAGTACTGGTCACCCACGACATTGAAGAAGCTTTGTTTCTCGGCGACCGCATCGTCTTTTTCTCGCGCCACCCCGGGACCGTCCTGGAGGACAAGCCTGTGGAGTTCAAAAAGGGAAAGCGTTACGGCGCCAAAGAAGAAGTTCTCGACCTGCCTGGATACATTGAAGCGGAGCGACACATCATGGGTCTGATGCGGTCGCAAAGTGCCGGTGACGAGGAATAAGGTGACGAGGAATGAGGTGTTGACGGCGACGCGTGGACTTGAGGGCAAATCAGTGCTCGTTACGGGCGCTTCCCGGGGCATCGGATATGCGGTTGCTGAAGGTTTCGCCAGGGCCGGCGCAGAAACTCACATCCTGTCTTCCGGCAGCGACATTCACGATTCGGCAACAAGGCTCACCGAGGCGTGCGGTCATGGTGTGATCTCCCACCAGTGTGACATTACTGACCGCGCGCAGGTGCGAAAAACATTCGAGAGCCTGTCGCGCCTCGACATCCTCATAAACAACGCAGGGCTAGAGCGGCCGACCCCCATTCTGGAACGGGGTGACGATGTTGATGCCACTTTCGCCCGCATTGTCGACATCAATGTGATGGGCACCTTTCACGTCACCCGCCAAGCGGTGCAGATGCTCGAAGCGGGAAGCCGCATTATATTCACCTCATCCGTATGGGGTAAAACCGCAGTTGCGGAGTTCTCGGCCTATTGCGCCACCAAACACGCAAACATCGGGTTCATGCGTTCACTTGCCAAAGAACTCGGACCCTCAGGCATCACCGTCAATGCTGTCTGCCCCGGCTGGGTCGAAACGGTAGCTTCCATGAACTCTCTCAGAATTATGGCTGAGAAAGAGAAACGGAGCGAACAGTCCGTACTTGATGAGATAACCGGAGCTCAGGCAATGGGTGGCCTGATGCAGCCGGAAGATGTCGTTGAACTCTATCTGTTTCTGGCATCGGATGCCGCGGCCAACATAACCGGGCAGGCATTCAATGTGGATCGTGGCGAGGTCATGAGTTGACGGGCACGCTTGATGACAAGCTGTGGCTCGTCACTGGGGTATTGCGGGATTGGCGGTTTTTCCAGCCGGCCCGGCCGCAGTTTTCATCACCGGTCAGTGCATAGGATCCATCGGCGGAAGCCTTATGGCTTGACCCGGAAGCACCGTCATTTCGAAGTGAGCGTCAAACGCCATCTCGCAGACTGCAAACCTTAAGGTCTCAGGCGCGCGTGGCGGTTTACGTCCTTGTAGAGCAGATACCGGAATGGACTGGGCCCGCCCGCATAGCAGGCCTGGGGGCAGAATGCGCGTAGCCACATGAAATCACCGGCTTCGACTTCCACCCAGTCCTGATTGAGATGATAGACGCCCTTGCCCTCCAGAACGTAGAGCCCGTGTTCCATCACATGGGTTTCGTCGAACGGGATCACCGCCCCAGGGGCCAGGGTAACAATCGTCACGTGCATGTCGTAACGCACATCGAGTGGATCAACGAACAGAGTTGTCGCCCACCGCCCCTCGGTGTCGGGCATTGCTGTCGGCTCAATGTCTTGCTCGTTTGCAATGATGGGATCAGGGGCATCGAGACCCGCGACCGGCTCAAACGCTTTTCGGATCCAATGAAACCTGACTGCGGCTGCGCTGTTATTCCTCACCTGGAATGAAATTCCCGCCGGGACAAAGGCGTATCCGCCCGGAGTCAAAATGTGCGTCTGGCCGTCAAGCGTCAGGGTCAGTTCGCCTTCAACCACAAAGAAACTGGCTTCCGCAGCTGCATCCGTTTCAGGATTATCGCTGCCGCCACCTGGTCCGACCTCCATGATGTATTGCGAAAATGTCTCGGCAAATCCGGACAGCGGCCGCGCCAGCACCCACAATCGGGTATTCTCCCAGAACGGCAACTTGCTGGTGACGATATCCTGCATCACGCCTTTGGGAATGACGGCGTAAGCCTGGGTGAACACCGCCCGATCCGAAAGCAACTCAGTCTGTTTAGAATGTCCGCCATGCGGGGCGTAATATGTCCGGTCAGTCACCCATTTTCCTCCTGCACCTGTGCCATAAACACGACGAATTCCATGCCGCAGATTATGATGGTTTGATGTTCCCATCATACAGACTTGCACCTCACAGGCACTTCAAAATTAGACACTGCGGAGGGCCAGCACCCAAACAGCTGCATTGGAAAGTCCTGAATGAAGACTATATGTCTAGCGAAAGCCATACTACCGCATGTGCCTTGCCGCACATGCCTAGGCTCCCGCCCCAAACTCAGGACGATACCGGTGAAGCTAACGCGCAACCACACGAGCAAACGAGCATTCATTGCGATAATTCTTGTGATGTTTCTTGGCCTCGTCCCGATTGTTCGATTGGGTATCGGCGCTGTTGCCGCCGAGAACAAAGCGGCAGAATCGGAGACCGTGATTCTTCTGCATGGTTTGGGCCGCACCGAAATGGCAATGTGGGTGATGGCTGCCCGGCTGTACCTCGACGGATACCATATTGAGCTTGTTGGCTACCACTCGCTTCGAGATCCGATCAGCACCATTATGGAAGACGTTAGCGAG
>JAJFHB010000534.1 GCA_021775795.1 Hyphomicrobiales bacterium
AGAAGCACGGGAGCTTGTTGTTCTTGCATCAGCGAAGATCGGCGGCCATCACATGCTTCGGGTTTTGATGGTATTTGGATTGTTTGCGTCCGGAAGCACTGCCTTCATGTCGGGATACATGGACCCGGCCGCCCGCTTTCAGTTGCGCGCAGAGCAGTTTGACTTCTTCTTGTCCGCTGTTAGCAGTGGTTTGCCGGCGGAGCGCTTTTGGCATTTCGGGGGGAACACTATCCTGAACTGGGAGGAGGAGCCGACGGAAAAAACCCATAATGTCTTCATGTTTGAGAACGCTGAAAGCGGACCGGACCGTATCGTAACTGCTGAAAGCTCACGTGTTGTTGGCCCTGATGATGAGGGTTCCTACAATCTTCGGCTCCATGAGTTTGCTTTGCATGAGTTGCCGGGAGATGAGGTTCCAACGGAAACCGATGAGGGCAGGCTGGAAAACTGGGAAGCACAGCAACTCATTCAACATCTGTCGATCGGTGATTATCTGACCTTTGCTACACGTGCTAACCGCAAGACAGAGTGGTTTATCACCGAACTCGTTGGTCTGGAGACACCGCCGGCAAATTTGCGCGTGTGGCACTTTCATGAAGCGTTGGCGCGGATAAACAAAGCCCTGTTGTGTTTGATTGCGCCGGCTCTGGCCGTTCTAGCCGTCTGTCTCACGGTTCCAAAAAGCCAGTATGTGGTCTTGCCGCTTTTTTGTGGAGTGCTGCTCGGTACAGATTTTGTGCTCCAGTTCGCGATTGATCTGTTGCCGGCACCTAACAATCTGATCTGGTCGCTGCTGGCAGCAGGCAGTCTGGCTGCCATATTGTCGGTATGGGTGGCCGGGTTTTTCTCTACGCGCCATGAGCGTTTCTTGCGTCCGCAGATGGACAGGCCATGACCAGCACCACGGCAAGGCCGCCTCGGCTGCATGCCGAAAATCCGATGACACGGACACCCTCGTGGGCCCGGCCTTCTTTCATTCTGGTGCGCTACACATTCATCGGTTACCTGCAGTGTGTTGCGGTGATCTACGCGTGCATTCTTTGCGTCGCCCTGGCCGCCGACTTTACAGTCAGTTTGCGTGGTGTCGTAAACGCTGGACCGCAGGATGACATCCTTGGCCAGACACTCTGGATTGCCTACTACATCAGCCTTCGCATTCCCGATATGACCGGCAACTTCATTGGCGTTGTTGCCTTTGTCGGGGTCCTTTGGTGGGAGATCATGCAGAGCAAGTCCGGACAGCGCGTTGCTGCGTGGAATGGTGGCCAAAGCCCAGCCCGCAGCCTCTTTGCGGTGGCGTTGCTGGGTCTGCTGGTCGGCGGTGTGCAATATGCATGTGACGCCTGGTTGCGGCCGGCAGCGGTCGAGGCCCAGATGCAGATTGGCCTGGGCAAGCTTGGACAACGCTATGATGTGCGTCTGTCTGACAAGCCGGTTTGGGCGACCGTAGGAGATGATATTCTGCTCGCCCGGATAGAATATGGAACACCGACTGTCCTGCATGATCTGTTTCTCTTTCGCCTCGATGCAGAGGGCCGGCTCGAAGGTGTCGCCCAGGCGGATGCCGCACGATTGACGGATCGCCCCAACTACTGGCGCGTGGAAAATGCCTCATGGGCAGAGGTCGTGGAGGAATCCTTTGCATTCGGTGCCAGCGATGGCAAAGGCGATTTTCTTGACACCGAACCGCCCGCCATTAGTGAGCGTGCCGACAGTGAACTGCTCATGATAGACTTGGATCCTGAGCTTTTCATGTTCCGGTCGGTGCAGGCGGAGTATCTCTCGCGGGAGAGAATGCGCGGCGCCGTTGAAAGGGGTGAACCCCGCTATCTGCAGGATGACTATAAAACACGACTTCACTACCATGTTTCGCACGCCTTCTATCCTGCTTTGATGGCAGCCCTGGCGGCGACATTGGCGATATTTGTCATCGGCAAGCAGACGCCGATACTGACCTATGTCTTGATTGCCCTATCTGGGTATGTGGGGCATGTCCTCATGAAGGTGAGCGCGACACTTGGTGAACTCGGATATCTGCCGCCGATCTTTGCAGCCTGGGTGGGCGCCATGGCGATAGCTCTGCTGGTTGCTTTACTGCAGTTCAGGGTTGCCTTGCGCACCTTTGGTGCGTGAACAGCTATGAAGATCGTTCAGGTTTGTCCCTATGATCTTGACCGGCCCGGTGGTGTGCAGAAGCACATTCTGGCATTGGCAAACGAGTTGAAACAGCGCGGACATGATGTGGCTATCGTTGCTCCCGGGCCCAGTCCTGAAGGCTCGCAGCCCGGCCGCTATTACGCTGGGCGGAAGAAGCTGATCGGCTTTTCGGGAACGCGTTTCGAGATCACCCACATAGGGTCCGATGAAAAAGCGGCGCTCCTGGGAGAACTTGCATCCTGGGGCGCTGAAGTCTTTCATTTTCACACGCCCTGGACGCCGGCAATGCAGGCGCAGCTTTTTACCTCTATCAGCGCCGCTCGTGTTGCGACGTTTCATGATACGCCACCTGACACATTGTCGGGCGATGCCCTCCGCTTAATGTTCAAGATGATGAGTCGATGGTTTCTCAATCGGCTGGATGGCGCCATTGCCGTTTCTGAAGCGCCTGCTGCACATCTGTGGCCGGGAAACCACGGCGTGAAGCCGAAGATCATTCCTCCCGCTGTTGATTTGTCGCGCTTCGCGGCTCTTGCGGACAGTGGCCGTGAAACTGGGGATGAGTGTTTCCGCGTTCTTTTTGTCGGACGTCTTGAGCCGCGAAAAGGTGCTGTTTCTCTAATTGAAGCGTGGCAATTGCTGCAGCAGAGACTTGCTGCCGACGCTACGCCTCGTCTGGAACTGGTGATCGCGGGAGAGGGTCCTTTGAGGCCCCAACTGGAAAGTATGGCTGAAGCGGCGCCAGCCAAAAACATTAGATTTGAAGTGGCACCGGATGAAAAGACCGTGATCGCTTTGATGCAGCAAAGCGATGTGTTTGTGGCGCCGTCCCTTTATGGCGAAAGCTTCGGCATCGTTCTGGTCGAAGCCATGTCAGCGGGCGTTCCGGTTGTTGCGGCGGCTAACAGAGGTTATGCAACAGTCCTGCGTGGTGGCGGTGAACAGTGGCTGTATCCCCCTGGTGATGCGGTGGCGCTTGCTGACCGGCTCGCAGCTTTGGTGCAAGATGATGCAGCGCGGCTTGCTTCCAAAGTGTGGGGATTGGAGCATGCCATACAATTTGACGTCGCTCAGGTCGCGCCTCGCTTCGAGGCCGTATTCGAAGGTGCGCTTGCTTTGAGGTCTCAGGTGTGATCAGGCTCCCAGCGTTAGGGCTATTTGCAGCAATCAGTTTCGCTTTACCGCGATCTGGCTGAATATGGCGAGGGGCGTAAGAGGTGGTGGTACTCGCGTGATGCAGAGCCGGGATCTGATCATAGCGGCTGACTTCGGTACGAGCGGTGTAAAGGTCGGCCTTGTTGGCCGGAATATGCGCCGTGAGGCTACCGCCACGGAAAACTATCCGACGTCACTTCCCCAACCTGGCTGGGCGGAACAGGCGCCTGACGACTGGTGGACTGCCCTGGTTCGGGCGGTTGCTCAACTGTCGAAGGAAGTGCCGGATCTTCGGGATCGCTGCGCAGGGATAGTCTGTTGTGCACAGATGTGTGGCCTTGTGTGTACCGATGGGGACGGTGTGCCATTGCGGCCCTGTCTGATCTGGCTGGATAAGCGTTCAAGCGATCTCATACGTGACTATGTCAGCGGTCTGCCAACGGCCTTTGGCTACAATGTTGTGAAGCTGGCGCGCTGGTTGTCGATCAGTAACGGCGCTCCAGCGATGAGTGGTGTTGATGCGCCCGGCAAAATTCTGTGGCTGCAAAAACATGAACCGGATGTCTGGAAGCGCACCGAACGCATCCTGGATGTAGGTGATTGGATTGTCCTGCGGGCGACGGGAAACGCGGTCACGTCGCCGGACAGAGCCAATGTCAGCTGGATGGCAGACACGCGCCCGGGCAGGCTTGGTTGGGCAGAGGCCTTCACCAGACCTTTGGGTGTTGCGCACAGTTGCCTCCCAAAAATAACAGAGGGCAGCGAAGTTGCGGGTGAGCTAACTGAGGCGGCTGCAGGAGAATTGGGGCTTGTAGCAGGGTTGCCGGTGTTTACCGGTTGCGGTGATGTAAATGCAGCGGCTCTGGGGAGTGGCGCATTGGGTTCTGGAGAGCTCCATATCTACGCCGGCACCAGCAGTTGGATTGGTGGCTTTTACGAGACCCGCCGCCTTAATCCGATCCATAAGTTTGCGACCATCACCAGTGCGGCTGAAAACCGGCCGCTTCTCATATCAACCCAGGAGTCATGCGGCAGTTGTCTTGAGTGGGTGGCCGGGCTTGTCGATCCAACGCTCAATGAAGCTGAGCTGGAAGATATTATGGAATCGGCCCTTACAGCCGATATTGATTTGCCTCCAATGTTTCTGCCATGGCTGGCCGGAGAGCGCTCGCCGGTGGATGATAACCGCCTTAGGGGCGCTTTTATCGGACTGTCCCTGAACGATGGCCGTGACAGCACAGTGCGCGCGGTGCTGGAAGGTGTTGCCTTGAATTTGCGCTGGGCATTCGATGCCGTGAAACGGCAACGGGGGACGCGCCGCGATGCGCCGGTTCACCTGGTAGGGGGACTGGCAGGGCATGCGGGGTTCTGCCAGCTTCTTTCAAACTGTCTCAACCAGGATATTGCTGTGGTTGAGGCTCCCAATTATGCGGGAGTGCGCGGTGTTTCCCGTCTCGCTGCAACCGGCCTTGGCTGGGTTGACAATCCATGGCAGGCGGATGACAGGAAAATGATTGAAGTGAGCCCCGAGCCAGATCGGGTTTTATACTTCAATGAACGAATGGACGAGTTCAAACACGCTTACCGCCGGATCTCGCCGTGGATGCGCCGTTCCAGCCGGGGCTATGGTGATGATCGCTCGGCGTGGTCTGAAGGGCGTGAGAAGACGGACGATGCTTGACAGCCTTTACAGCCAGGTCATGGACCGCATGTGGGAACGTCCCGCAAAGTTGTTTGTGCGTCTTGGGTTCACGCCCAATCAGGTCACTTCCCTCGGCCTTATTCTGGTGGCGGGCAATTGTGCCGCATATCTCTGGCATCAATCATCTTTGGCACTTGGGATAGGACTTGCAGTGGCATTTGCTGCTGACGCCTTCGATGGTGCTGTCGCGCGTCTTCGGGGAATGAGCACAGCCTTTGGCGGTTATTTCGATGCCATTGTCGATCGTTATCAAGAAGCGATTGTCTTCCTGTCGATCGCCTATATATCCGGTCACTGGCTGCCGGCGAGCCTGGCCCTGACGGGTGCTTTGCTGACAAGCTACGGCAAGGCGCGTGTGGCATTGGAAATGGAAACCACAAATGCAGACTGGCCGGATCTGCTGGAACGTCTGGAGCGCGTCATAATCATATGTGCAGTGCTCATCGCCGATGGTATTGCGGTGGCAGCGTTCGGCCTCTCGGACATTATTCTCGAAGGCGGCCTCTGGCTGCTTGCCGCAGGTGCCAACGTCACTGCTCTTCAACGGGTGTTGCGGGCGCGCCGTTTGTTGCGTGAACGAGACCTTCGGGCTGCAGATGATGGCGACGGAGACGTCACGGTTTAGTTTTCAGGTGTTGCGGGGTTGGCGGCAGGCACACAAGTCGGTATCTGCCTGCCGGGCTAACAAGGGGTAGGTGATATGGCTTCAACTGACAGTCGTGAATGGGGTATCGATAATGATTACACGCGTCTGAACGACGTGTTGTTGGGCCGGCCGGAATTTTTCCGCTGGGTGGACGCGGGCGCCATAACGCGGCGCACATTGCATAATGCTGAAAAAATGGGCGTCTCGTTTGACCTTCAAAAGGCCATGGCGCAACACGCGGAAATGGTCCGTATCTACGAAGCTGCCGGGGTCAACTGCCATTACCTTGATGCTGACCCGGTCTTGCATCGGAATTTCTTTGCCCGGGATTCAAGCGCCATGACCCCCTGGGGTGCCATAATCTGCCATATGCAGCTCAAGTGCCGCCGGGCTGATTATGTCTCTGCGATCGAGTTCTACCAGAGCAACAATATCCCGATCTGGAAAATGGTCACCGCCGGGCACTTTGAAGGTGGAGACTTTGTCATTCTGGAACCAGGGAGTGCGTTGATCGGCTGGTGCGGTGAACGCAGTGAACAGGAGGGGGCTGAACAGGTTGCCGGCTGGGTGCGGGAAAAAGGTTGGGACGTGGAAGTGGTTCCGATACCCGCACACTTCATTCATCTGGATGGCATGCTTGTTCCTGTTGCGCCGAAGCTCGCAGTTGCCTGTGTTGATGCTCTTGAGGACTGGGTCATCGATTACATGCGGGCGAAGGGCTTTGAGTTTATTGATGTCAGTTACCGCGAAGCAAAAGCTCTTGGTGTCAATCTGGTGGCACTTGGTGAAAAGAGAGTGCTTTCCATGGCCGATTCACCCGGCCTCAATGCCAAGCTGCGGGAGCACGGATTCGAAGTGCACGAACCCGACATGTCTATGTTTACGCTCGGTGGCGGTGGTGTGCACTGCCTCTGTCAGGCTCTTAGCCGGGAACCGGGGTAGTGCGGAGAGCGTGAGGTTTCGCAGAAACCGTTTTGGTACCTGTGATGGCAATGCTACCGCTTAAGTGATGAGCACAGGCCAGGATACGAACACAGAATCTCTGCCGAAGGCCGGCTATCTGCTGCTTTTGGCTCTTTCGATTTTTTGGGGCCTCAACTGGCCGTTCATGAAAATCATACTCTCCGAGCTGCCTTTGTGGTGGTTTCGTGCGTCGTGTGTCTTCGTTGGCGGCGGAGCCCTTCTTGCGATTTCGGCAGCCTCGGGAAACCGCATTACCTTTCAGTTGAGAGAGCTTCCCGCAATCGCCTTTTGCGCCCTGTTCAGCTTTATGGGCTGGCACATTCTGTCCGCCCATGGTGTTTCGCTCATGCCCGCCGGGCGCGCTGTCATCATAGCCTTCACCATGCCCGTGTGGGCGGCGTTGTTCTCCAGTATGCTTTTGGGTGAACGCTTCAATCTGTCGAAAGTAATGGGGCTGGTGCTTGGTGTTGCGGGACTTGTTGTCCTGATAGGTGATGATGTTGTGGCGTTACAGAAGGCCCCGTTGGGGGCAGCGTTCATGCTGGCAGCGGCGATTTCGTGGGGTTTTGGTACCGTACTCTTCAAGCGCGGAAACTGGTCACTATCTGTTGCCAGCAACGTGGCCTGGCAGCTCATTCTCAGCGGCGTTCCGATGGTCATCATGGCCATGCTGCTTGAACCGTTCCCCGATCTTACTCAGGTGTCCGCCAAGACATATGGTGCATTGCTTTATCTGTATGGCTTTCCAATGATTTTCTGCCAGTGGGCATACTTCAAAACTGTGCGCCTGTTTCCGGCGTCCATCGCTGCAGCGGGCATCTTGATGGTGCCCGTAATCGGTGTCTTTTCCAGCAGCGTGATCCTGTCTGAACCGGTAGGACTGCAGGAAATTGCAGCCCTTGTCCTGATATGTGCAGCCCTGGTCTGCGTTTTGGTGATTCCCGAATTGATGCGCGCCCGGGCAAGATCAAACGCCGGTTGATTGATCAATCTTGGTCAATCGAGAAGAACTCGCGGAGAATACCCCCAACGACTTCCGGGGCCTCGACAAGCAGGCTGTGCCGCAGGTTGGGCAGAATAATCAGCTCGGAATTGGGAATGCGCTCGTGCATCAAGCGCGCCATGCGAGGGTTGGAGCCAATATCATTTTCACCCGTCATCACAAGGGTGGGGGCTGTAATCTCGTGCAGTGTATCGGCGAAATCGCTGGTGGCGAGCACGGTGTAGGCCGCGAAGTAAGCCTCCGGGTCCAT
>JAJFHB010000535.1 GCA_021775795.1 Hyphomicrobiales bacterium
TGCGCAATCATCTTCTCGAGTTGCCGGCGGAACTGAAGCTGTCCTCCGTCGATATCCAGATCAATATTGTCTGTGGTCTTCTCCACCATGCCAATCTGCACCTGGTTGAGAATGACGCGGTCTTCCTCGAAGGCATGTTTCACGTCCTTGCTCATCATCGCGGAAAGCGCTTCAACTTCAGGCCGGATGTTGCGCAGTTGGAACCAGTAGTAGCGGGTCTAGCCCTCTGAGACCGGGGTCATGAAATTGTAGCTGTCCATGACAAAGGTCTTGTCGTGCAGCGGGCCATCAACACCACCTGTGCCTGCAGGTGTGAAGATGGCGCGAATGAGTGCAGTGCTCGGGTAGCGCACCTCATAATGCTGCAGGCGGTCACAATGACCCTCGAACTCAACGATCTTCTTGTAGAAGGGTGCCGGATCCACATCCATCATCCAGCGCCAGACAGTGATGCCCTGATCTCCTCTGGTAATGCGCAACGGCACATCTTTGGTCGCTGCCTGTCCAAAGGATGACTGATGCACCCAGGCAACGTGGCTGGGGTCGAGAAGATTGTCCGTCACAAGGAGGTAATTGCACTCAATTTCCAGAGCCTTGCCCCGGTTAATGCCCCACTCCGGGTCATCGTAGTGCTCAACTTCGAATATTTTTGACGTGTCCGACAGGATCGGATCTCCCATCCAGATCCAGACCAGCTCATACTTTTCATGAACCGGGTAGGCGTGCACCCTGGCGCCTTGGGGAATACGGCCACTACCGGGGGCGAGGATACATTGCCCTGAGCAATCAAAGGTCAGGCCGTGATACCCGCATTCGACGGTATCGTTGTTCAGGCGCCCCATCGACAGGGGAAGCTTTCGATGCGGGCAGGCATCCTCAAGAGCAACAACGTTACCGCCGCTTGAGCGGTAGACGCAGATTTTCTCACCAAGAACTTCGATCTGACGCAGGGTGTAGTCTATCTCGTCTGCCCAAGCAGCGACGTACCAGGCATTTTTCAGGAACATTGGTGCCTCCCAGCTGTGCAATGTGCGTCCACAACGGGCGCTAGTTCATGAAACGATCTGGTGTGTGTCAAGCCGCCTGTTCTTCTTGTGTCTGATGTTCTTCTGGGCTCGGGTGTTCAGCCTGCTGATCGAAGAAAGATGCGGTGCTGGGCTTTTGTGGCAATTCCAATGTGTATGGAATTGAACGGACACTGTTTGTTTTCTCACCACTAACAATCACGCCCTCATATTCGGTCGGCACCGGGTTCGTTGAATAGGGAACTGCATCTTCGGCCGAATAGACACATATAAAGAGTGTCCTAGGATCACTCGATATGTTCGGCGCTGAGCCGTGAAGAAGCCGCGTGTGCATCAGGCATACTGACCCTGCAGGGCCCGTACAGGTTACAGCCCTGGCCTGACAATCCGCCGCGACGTCATCGGCAACAGCCCCTGTGAACACGCCTTCATGCCAAAGGCCGTGCAACTGGCCCGTGTGAGAGCCCGGGACAACTTCCAGCGGCCCGTTTTCAGCCGTTACGTCATCAACCATAAGCAAGGCCGTCACCACATCATCATTTGAATGTGGCGTGAACGGAAAATCCTGGTGCCACTTCACCGCTGTCGCCCCGCCTGGAAGTTTTGAGTTTATTTTTGAATGATGAAACTTAACATTGGGTCCGATGAGGTCTGAAACGCATTCCGTCATGCGGCTGGACATCATGGCTTCATAATATGCCTTCGACACTTCCACCGGTGCATTGACCCTGCGCAGTTCCGGCTTTTCAGCGCTGTGGCCAGGCTCCAGGTCAAAGCGGGGGCGGCCATCAATTGTGGCACCGTAAGCCTCCGTCATGTCGCGGCTGTCTTCAACCCAGCTGGAGAAATCCGTCTTCATTGCCTGCAGATGCGCGGCATCGACGACATCTTCTACGACGAGATAACCGTCCCGCCAAAACTGTTCGCGTTGCTCGCTGCTGAGAGTGTTCATTTTCCTGCTCCTGCACATTTGTGGCTGCTGCAGTCTCAATAACCGATCTGGAAAATATTGAAAAACTTGTTTATATGGACATTAAAGAAAGTAAATTATGGTTCGATTCACACTCAAACAATGCGCTTATCTGCTCGCAGTTGTCGAACACGGCGGCATTGCGCAGGCGGCACGGGCATTGAACATCTCCCAGCCTGCGGTTTCACAAGCGATCGACAAACTCGAAGCTTTGTATGGTTTTCAGCTTTTGTTTCGGCATCACGCACGCGGAACAGAACTGACACCGGAGGGGCGTTCCTTCGCCAGCCATGCACGGGCGCTGATTTCCAATGCGGAAACCGTTGAGTTCAAGGCCCGGTCCATTGCAGCGAACCTTGCAGGGACAATTCGCTTTGCCTGTTTTCACACGATAGCCCCGTTCTATCTGGCGCACATCATCACGTCCTATCGGGCGAAATACCCCCATGTGAACATCATTCCATCAGAGCTCCTGCAAGATGACATCGTGGCGGCTCTGATCAGCGAAGAACTCGATCTCGCACTGACCTACGACATGGGTCTGGAAGGCAGGAATCTCGAGACAATCACCGCCGCACACCTGACGCCCGTCATCCTCTTGAGTGCTGATCATCCACTTGCAGCACAACGCTCGATCAGCCTGGCGGATATGGCCGAGGAGCCCTTCGTCATGTTTGAAGGCCCCGCCAGTGGTGATTACTTTCGCAGCGCCCTGAAAACTCACGCCCTTGATCCGACAATTGCGTTCAACGCCACCACCATGGAATCTGTTCGTTGCGCTGTGGCAAACGGTCTTGGTTTTTCGATAAGCGTCATGCGGCCCCATCATGATGAAACTTATGACGGCGGCCGCGTCGTTTCAGTTCCGATCAGCGAGGATGTTGAGCCCATCCCGCTCGTCCTCGCGTTCAAGAAACATCAGACATCTTCCGGGTTGATCGACAATTTTGCGCAATTTTGTGTGGCCCGCACGGCATCAAAAGACGGCGATGAATTACCGGTTTGCTGACATCTGCTCCGGGCAGCTGGAGGCAGCAGCACCGTTCGTTGCAGGCGCTGAGGAACTGATCCGCTTGATTTCGTCCGCATACTCGCCGTGGGCCAGATTACCGTTCGGGCTTGCCGCGTAGATGCCGGTCGCAACTTTTTCGAACCAGCCATAATGATTGTCTGCCATCAAACGCCTGGCGTTTGCGACACCCGTTTGCTCTGCAACAACGGCCGCTTTTGTCGGACCGTTTTGACGCAAACACACGAGGCAACGCAACGCATCCTGGCGGTAGGCAGTTACCAGACCCCGCCTCGTTGATCCGCCTGTATTGGGATCACCTGCAAGTTTTTGAAATTCCCTGAGCAACCTGGCTTTCTTTCGGGTCGCGGTACGGGGTTTGTAGGGGGCGGGATCCAGTTGCACCTCGACAAAGCCATCTTTCATTCGAACAGTCATCAAGCCGAGGCCCAGCCGCCGGCACAGCTTGAGGTTTTTCTTCAGGGAAGCAGCGAAGGGTTTTCCCGATCCGCGCGGCACGGCCACGTAGACCGTATCGGTGAGGTGTTGCCTATCGATCGCCTGGTGGAACAGAGTGAGCGAAAACCCGCATTTCATCTCTACGATGAGAGGGTCATCGTCCTCGCGAACAGCCACAATATCTGCAGCCCCCACCTCGCCTTTCACCTCATAACCCTGAGATTCAAGCAAAGCTTTGATTGGAGCGTAGAGCTCTGATTCCTGGAGTTTCACCTTCGGCATCCTT
>JAJFHB010000536.1 GCA_021775795.1 Hyphomicrobiales bacterium
AGCAGAGCATCTGCATGATTGGCAACACACCAATCGCTCATGAGACCGTAGCGCGCGCGCCGGGCAGCCTGCTGAACACCTGTCTCGGGCTTCTTTCCCTCCCAGGAAAGCGTCTCGTGAGAAAAGCAGAGATGCTGCGCCCAGGCCGCAACAGATGCCGCTTCATCTCCTGCTTCTGGTCTGAGACCATGATTGACCGTCAGCACACTGATGCGCGGCCTGTTATCTTGCTGCGACCAGAGCCACGCGCCCACCAGATACATGAGAGCAACACTGTCGGAACCGCCCGACACTGCGACAGCCAGATGCACAGCATCTTCGCAACGGGCGAAGCGCTGTTTCAGGTGTCCAGTATCTGAAAGTTCGCTAACCCGACTGTCAGCAGCCTGCACGGCCATGTTCTCGTGTCGCTATGTCGAGAATACTTTGCGGGGCATTTGGATATTGTTCCGGAACGCGCTCGAAAGAAGCACACGCCTGATCTTTTTCACCCAGATTGCGCAAGGACATGCCGAGCTTCACAAGACTGTCCGGCGCCTTGTTACTGGACGCATAATCGCGGTAACCGGAGAGAAACGCTGCAGCGGCTTCACGAAAATCTCCGCGCGCATAGTGGGTTTCACCCAGCCAATATTGTGCATTGGGCGCCAGTTCGTGACTGGCATGATCACTGAGAAACCGTTCAAATCCACTCTCGGCTTCAGTGAAGTCGCGGCGTAACAGATCGCTGTAGGCCTGCTGATAGAGCGCATCCGCAGCTCCCGATCCGGCATTGCCATCGCCCAACGGCTGGCTGTCAACGGAATCGTTCACAGAAGCGAGGGCGTCACTGTTCGGCTCAAGCTGAGACAAAGGCAGTGTTCCCAAAACCTGCGTGCCATCTGCACTGTTCAGGTCTGTTGGGCCTGAGCTGTCACCTGTTGTGGGGTAATGTTCAAAAACGCTGAGATCGCCATAGTTGGTCAGGCCTAAACCATCCTGAAGATCGGCAACCTGAGTGTTGTCCAGGCTTGACGCCGGCCCGGCATCGCCACGCTGGTCACTTTCGAGTTGCTGAAACCGGTATTCGGCGTCTTCCGAGGACCGGCGCAATTGTTCCGTCAACTCGCCAAGGCGGTGGTTGAGTTCCTGCACCTGCCCCAGAAGCTGCCGCAACTCTCCTTCAACCTGATCAATCCGCAACGACAGGGAAGCATTGGCTGCCGGATCGCTGCCGTAATCCTCGGTCGCCTGACTGGTTCCGCCGTCTTGCTCTACACTGTTGAGACGGTGCTCAAGCCGGATGATGCGGTCGTAAAGAGAATCCCACTGGGTATCGGATTGCGATGATGCCGGCGTTGAATGCACTGCCACCGCTACAATCACTGCGATGCTCATACAAAGCACCGACCGTACGCATAAGGAGAGCTTGTTCACCTGTTCACTCCAGTCCGCTTGCCGCAGCAAGTACTATACTGTGTTAACTCGCACTCGAACAGACCCGCTGAGCCGAGCAAGCTTTGCCCCTCTCCTGACCGACGGTAACAACACCAAATGCCCAAAAATCAGGACGAAACTTAGGCAGAGGCCCGCAACAGCAACAGGCAACGTCGGCGCCCAAGTCGGCCAATAGGCCAACGGACGCCTGACACACCTGCAAAATGCTGAGCTACGACTGCCCGCCGGAAGTTATGAGTGTCACCGCACGGCGGTTCTGTGACCAGCATGATTCAGCATCGCACAACGCCACAGGGCGTTCTTTACCGTACGCGATTGTATCGACACGCGAGGGATCTATGCCCTGGCTGACCAGAAACGCCTTGGTCGTGTTACCGCGCCGCGCAGAGAGCGCGATGTTGTATTCGCGCGTTCCACGCTCATCCGCATGACCCTCAACCTGTATCCGCACGCTGGGATAGAGTTTCAGCCAGGCAGCCTGACGCCGCAATGTCTCTTTTGCTGATTCCGTCAGTGTGGTCTGATCAGTCTGGAAAAAGACCCGATCTCCCACATTGACGATAAAGTCACGCTCTGACCCTGGCGTTGCCGGCTCTGCGGCAACGGTTTCCGTCACATCCTCTTCACTGGATGTACAGGCAGCGACAAACAACAATGCAAAACTGAGGAATACTGCCCTAAGGACCGCAAACCGAATCATCAATCAAACTCCTTCGACGACGAGCATGGGCATCTACACGACGATATTGGCACACGATGTACATAAACGTGAGGCAAACTGTCACAGCTTCCCTCAAATGCGCATCGCGAACATCTGACTTGTAGTGAATATATGGCCCTGTGCCGCGTTAACTCAGACTATTCGCTCACACTTAATTCATCAAGGGCGACCACGCCGGATCTGACGCGAAATTCGTCGTATCCACTTCCCGCTCATTCCGGCCGGTCAAGTCAACCGACCACAATCGCGGCCCACCGTGTTCGCCGCGTGACTCCCGGAAGAACATGAGCACACGCCCATTCGGAGACCACGTCGGACCTTCATTGTGATAACCCTCGGTTAATATTCTCTCACCAGAGCCGTCAGCTTTCATTACACCTATTAAAAATCGTCCGTTCAACAATTTCGTGAAGGCAATGAGATCACCGCGCGGCGACCAGACAGGTGTCGAATAGCGGCCATCGCCATATGATATGCGGCGCTGGTCTGAGCCATCCGAATTCATCACGTATATTTGCTGTGATCCGCTGCGGTCTGACTCAAAGGAAATCTGTGAACCATCCGGCGCGAAAGACGGGGCCGTGTCGATTGCCGGCGTATTCGTCAACCGTTGCGTCCGCCGTGTCTGCAGCTCCATCGTGTAGATGTTGGCATTGCCACCCTGCTGCAAGGACATGATGACCTGCAAGCCATCAGGAGAAAACCGCGGTGAGAACGTCATTCCCGGAAACTCACCCACAACCTGCTGCTGGCCGGTCTCGATGTTGTAGAGATACACGCGAGGCTCGCCGCTGGCGTAAGACATATAGGTGATTTCTTGCGAGCGCGGGTTGAAACGCGGCGTCAGAACCAGATGTTCCCCATCTGTCAGGCGACGAAAATTAGCGCCGTCCTGATCCATCATGGCGAGGCGTTTTACGCGTTCGTTTTTCGGTCCGGTTTCTTCAATGAACACCACGCGCGAATCGAAATAGCCGGTTTCACCCGTGAGACGTTCGTAAATCGCATCGGATATCAGGTGGCTGATGCGCCGCCAGTTGCGCGGCGTCGTAAAGAACTGAAACCCTGTCATCTGTTGCTGCGCCAGCACATCCCAGAGTCTGAATTCGGCTTTCAAACGGCCGTCACTCTCAAGCGTAATCCGACCGGTTACCAGAGCTTGTGCATTGATAATGCGCCAGTCACCGAACCTCGGTTGCGCATTGAAATCAGAGATACGCTCAATGAAGGCATCCTGGCTGATGGCTTCAAACAAGCCTGAATTAGTCAGGTTATTGTTGATAACACTGACAATGTCGGTGGCGTATTCCTGGCCTCTTGAGTCACTGCTGAGGAAGCCGGATATCGCGATGGGCAACGGTTCGATAGTACCTCGGGTAATATCGATCTCGATCAGGGCCGATGCTCGTTGATCCGTCGCAATGACGAAGCACGCAGCCAGCAAAACCACTGCCAGGGCCGGCTTGATAAAGCGATTCCAAAGTGCCGCACTATTAGTCATCATCAAATTCCCCAGAACTCGCCCCATAAAACGTCTTGATGCTGATAACCGCATCAGCCCTCAGCCATGAACCGAGGATCAAAATTCAGAATAATTTCCTGCCACGCATCGTATTTTTCTGCCGGCATATCGTATGGCTGACATTGCAGAACGGCCCGGCGTGCTCGCTCTGAAGCGGCGCGAAACTGTGACGTTCCTTCTGTATTCAGCACTTCAAGTTCTCCATCGACCGCACCGTTCTGCGTCAGATAAATTCTCATTCTGACAAGCAGTGAATCCGCCCCAACCACGCCAATGACCGGGTTCCAGCAGCGTTCAATCTGGCGAATAAACGCATCGCGTTCATCGCCTGTGAGCGCGACGTCCGTGCCAGTGAAATTCGCTTCATCAGCCTGGTCCTGCTGTCCCGAATCTGTCGTTTCGGGGGGCGGCGCTGCGCGATCTTCTTCTTCACTCTTATCCAGTAAAGCAGCGATTCTGTCGAGATCAAGAACCGTTTCCTCTGGCTCCACGCGCGGCGGAGGCGTTGGTTTTTGCTGCGGCAACGGGTACGCCGCTTCATCAATCAGTTCCGGCTCAGGTTCCGGCTCGACTTCTGGAACGGGCTCGGGCTCCGGTTCAGGTGGTACGGGTTCAGGCACAGGCTCTGGAAGTGCCGCAACCGGTTCGGGTTCCGGCGCCGGTTCTGCTTCCGGTTCCGGCGGCCTTTCTTCCTGCACTTCCGTCTCTGTCACTGGCTCAGGCGCGGCCTCAACAACTTCTTCGGCAGTCTCGCTTTGCGCCCGCATTTGTTGGTATTCTTCATAGGTCACAACGTTCACAGGTACCGATTCCTGCTCCGTGACCTCAAATTCTTCAGGCTCCGGCAAAGCAAGAGCCGCCGACAATAATATTGCCGTATGCAATCCAACAGATATGGGCAAGCTCAAGCGCATACGATTTCCGCTCCAGGCCGGATCCGGCCTATTGCTGGTCCTCCAGTTGAGTTACGAGCCCGATCTGGGTGAAGCCAGCCGCACTGATCGTTCCCATGACTTTCATGACAGTTCCATAATCCACGTCACTGTCGCCGCGCACGAAGATGCGTTCTTCGTAACCGCTGTCACTAATCGCAAGCAATCTTGGCACAAGTTCGTCAAACTCGACTTCCGTGTCCTGAATGAATATCCGGCCTTCCCCATCAACCGAGATGGACAGCGGCTCGCTGTCCCCTTGCAGCGGGTTGGCCTGCGTTTCAGGAAGTTCGATCGGCACACCAACCGTCAACAAAGGAGCCGTCACCATAAAGACGATCAGAAGCACCAGCATGACATCGACAAAAGGTGTCACGTTGATCTCCGACATAGGCATATGGCGCCCCGAGCGCCGGCGGCGACCACCGCCCGAACTTGCCCCTGCCGTCGACATTCCCATGACGTACTCCTAAACCTGTTCATCCAGTTGCCGCGACACGATGGCGGCAAATTCATCAGCGAAGTTTTCCATGCGGCTCCCGTGCCGGGAGAGATCGGTTGCAAACTTGTTGTAGAAGATCACCGCTGGTATGGCCGCAAGAAGGCCCAATGCGGTGGCAAATAGTGCTTCTGCAATACCCGGTGCCACAACCGCAAGATTTGTACTTTCACTGGCGGCAATGGCCTGAAAACTGCTCATGATGCCCCACACCGTTCCAAACAGGCCGATAAACGGAGCCGTTGAGCCAACGGTTGCCAGAAACAGAAGCCGGCGTTCAAGCCTTGATATTTCCTTCTGGATCGTAACATCCATTACTTTTTCGATACGCATCTGCACGCCGGCAAAGCCACGCCGGGCGGTGGCACCCTGGCTGCGCTTCCATTCACGCATTGCCGCCATGAAAATCGCCGGCAGGGCCTGGTTCGACTTTGGCCCCAGATTGGCATAAAGCTCTTCCAGCGACTGTCCCGACCAGAATTGCTGTTCGAAGCTATTGGTCGAGCTGCGCAGGTTTCTGAACGTAAATACTTTCTCGAATATGATGCCCCACGTCCAAACGGACGAAAGCATCAATCCGACAATGACCAGCTTCACGACGATATGCGCTTGCAAAAACAGCGATATCAACGAGAAGTCGCCTTCCGGCGCAGCGATCAGGCTGGGATCCATGTAGCGGCCTCGTAACTATCTGCCAAATGCGTGCACGGTCGATACCAGAAAGACCAAAAGGTCAGCATCGACCGGAGACGTATTAAATCCATTCGGATACAATCGAACTCGGTTACTCACTCGCCCCGCACCAAAACAATTGCGCACTGCCACTTCCCGTCCGCCTCCTCGGCGCCACCAGAATCTGCATGCATAAAGGCGCACAGACTGTGGTCAAACTAGGGCATGGCAGACGCATTAAATGACGCCAGGGCACTTCACCCGCCTCGCCGGCTCTGTTGATCATATGTCCTGTTGAATGACAACCCTTTGAAAGTTAACGGAAGGTTACCCGGAGCCGAATTAGACCGAAAAAGAGGTGTCTTAAGGCGATTCATTCAGATGCGCCTGAAAGCGCGCCCTCATATCGTCGGGAAGACGCCGGGGTCGCCCCTCACCATCGATCAATGCTGCCTTCAGGTCTGCAGAGAACAATAGCTGTGCCTCTCTGAACACCTCCTGAACGAGATCGAAGCGCGCACCTCCCAATGAAACAAACCGGGTATGGACCTCGATCACATCGTCTATCCGGGCGGGCGCATGAAATCGCGTGTTCATGGCCGTGACGACAAATCCCAGACGCTGGCGGCTTTCCGGGTGATCGAACAGCTCCGCGTGATGCACGCCGATCAGCCTCAGAAAGTCAGAGCGTCCCCGTTCACAATATCTGAGGTAGTTGGCGTGATAGACCGCACCAGAAAAATCCGTGTCTTCGTAGTAAATGCGAACCGGCAGAAGATGCACGCCATTTTCAATCCGCCCTGCAAGGTCAGGCCAGGCCCCGGTGCCGCTTACAGTTTCATTCATCGGAGCCGTCAAACAGTTCGCGCTGCGGCTGCACGAAATCCCTCGGTGCCGCCAGGCCAAGGTGCGTGAAAGCCGAACCGGTCAGCATCCGTCCGCGCGGGGTGCGGTTCACGAAACCCTGCTGGATCAGATACGGCTCTATGATTTCCTCGATGGCATCACGGGGTTCGCTGAGCGAAGCGGCAATCGTTTCGATGCCGACCGGGCCACCGCCAAAATTCATCGCAATGCAATTGAGGTAACGGTGATCAAGGGCATCGAGGCCGCGGCTGTCCACCTCCAGATTGCTAAGCGCCGTGTCCGCCACTGCCTGATCGATCTCCGGAGCACCCGCAACAGAGGCGAAGTCACGCACCCGTCGCAGCAGCCTGCCTGCAACCCGCGGCGTGCCCCGAGAGCGCTGAGCGATTTCCCGCGCACCATCTCCCGTAACGGCCATACCAAGAACCCTGGCACCCCGTTCCACAATGGTGATGAGCTCTTGTTGGGTATAAAAATTCAGCCGTACCGGAATGCCGAAACGATCACGCAGTGGTGTCGTCAACAAACCGGTCCGTGTCGTTGCACCAACAAGTGTGAACTGGGCAAGCTCAATGCGGACGGAACGCGCAGCAGGCCCTTCACCAATAATCAGATCAAGCTGAAAGTCTTCCATCGCGGGATAGAGAATTTCCTCAACCGCTGGATTGAGCCTGTGGATTTCATCGATGAAGAGGACATCGCGCTCTTCCAGGTTGGTGAGGATCGCAGCCAGATCTCCCGATTTTGCAATCACCGGGCCGGATGTTGCCCGAAACCCGACACCCAGTTCCCGCGCCACAATCTGCGCCAGTGTTGTCTTTCCCAGTCCAGGGGGTCCAGCAAACAGCACGTGATCAAGCGCCTCTGCCCGAGACCGGGCGGCTTCGATAAATACCCGCAAGTTCTGGCGCGCCCGCTCCTGGCCGATGAACTCATCGAGCACCAGCGGACGCAACGACGTATCACTACCCTCGCCTTCGCCTTCTGCCTGGTCCACGAGGCGATCATTCATCGCGCCAGCTCCTTGAGAGCCTGCCGGATAAGCCGCTCGACCGGCGCCTCTTCACCCTCCGCCTTCATGGCATTTGCCACAGCCATCCCGGCTTGCGATTGCGCATACCCGAGATTCACGAGGGCAGACACAGCCTCTGACACCGGTGATGCTCCGGCGGCTTCCACGCTTGCCTGCACAGCACCAAGGCCGATGTCAAAGCCCGTGAGCGCCGGCATCTTGTCTTTCAACTCGGTAACAATGCGTTGTGCAACCTTTGGTCCAACACCGGGTGCCCGGGACACCATCGCCTTGTCCTGCAGAGATACCGCATTCATCAGTTCACTCGGTCTGAGCGTTGAAAGAATGGCCAGAGCCACTCTCGTGCCCACGCCCTGAATTGTGAGAAGCTGACGAAACCAGTCCCGCTCGGAATCGCTGGCGAAGCCGAAGAGCCGGATCTGATCTTCGCGCACATAAGTTTCTATCGCCAGACTGACGGCCTCGCCACTGCCGGGCAATCCGGAAAGTGTATGGCTGGAGCAGGACACCTGGTAGCCAACACCGCCCACATCAATAATGATCCAGTCCTCGCCGTAGCTATCGACCACGCCTTTGAGTTTGCCGATCATGTCGCCGCAACCTTCAAGGTCCGCTCCAGATTGTTGCGCACTCTGTGATGGGCGTGAGTAATCGCAACCGCCAGGGCATCGGCGGCATCCGCACTATCGGGCGCGCATTGCGGCAAAAGGATATTTACCATTGCCAGGATCTGCGCCTTGTCCGCATGACCTGCTCCGACGACAGATTTCTTGACCAGGTTTGGGGCGTATTCTGCCACGGGCAAGCCTGCAAGAGCTGGAACCAGCATGGCAATACCGCGGGCCTGGCCTAGCTTAAGGGTTGCCGTCGCGTCTTTGTTCACAAAGGTGCACTCCACAGCAGCTTCTTCGGGAAGCCATTCGTCCAGAACGGCTTTCAGACCGTGATGCAACTGCACAAGGCGCTGCGCCAGGCTTTCCTTTGCATCCGTTGCAATCGTGCCATTGGCAATATGCGAAAGGCGAGTACCACTGCAATCAACAATGCCCCATCCAGTGCGGCGCAGCCCCGGATCTATACCGACCAGACGAACGCTGTCGTTCATATCAATGGCAGCCCTTTCGGTAACCGCAGGAATCAGGCGGCTGTCAGCTTGGCGAGCACTTCTTCTGACACCTCGAAATTGGCGTAGACGCTTTGCACGTCATCATCGTCTTCGAGCAAGGCGATAAGTTTCAAGAGCGTCGCAGCCTTGTCTTCATCCACCGGTGTCATCGTTTGAGGGCGCCAGATCGCGTTTACGGATTCTGGTTGTCCCAGGGTGTTTTCGAGTGCCGCAGCAACGTCACCGAGGCTCTCAAAGGAACACGAAATCACGTGACTTTCGTCAGTGGAGTTCACATCATCCGCCCCGGCTTCAATAGCGGCTTCGAAGACAGTATCAGCATCTCCTGCATCACCGCCAAACGACACTTCTCCAACACGATCGAACATGAAAGAAACAGCACCTGTTTCCCCCAGGTTGCCGCCGTTCTTGGCAAACGTCGCGCGCACAGCGCTCGCTGTGCGGTTGCGGTTGTCAGACAGGGCCTCGACAATCAGTGCCACGCCACCGGGTCCGTAGCCCTCGTACCGCATTTCCTCAAAGTTATCCGCATCACTTTGCTCGGACTTTTTGATTGCCCGCTCAATGTTGTCTTTCGGCATGCTCTGGCCACGGGCATTTTGAATTGCCAGCCGCAAACGTGCATTTGAATCCGGGCTCGGCCCCCCGAATTTCGCAGCGATGGTTATCTCGCGCGATAGTTTGGAAAACAGTTTGGAGCGCTTTTTATCCTGCGCGCCCTTCCGGTACATGATGTTCTTGAATTGTGAATGGCCTGCCATGGCCTTCTACTCCAGCTTGTATATCAGCGGTCTTATTGACCCCGATGGTGCGATTCGACGATTTCGTGTGGTGGCGGTTATAGGGGGTTTTGCAACGATATTGAAGGGTCTGCAGTGTTGTCCTTGACGATGTGCTTGTTCGGTTAAGGGCACATTAACCATCCGTCAGCGATCCTCGGATAGTTTTTGTACGCCAGTTTCTGGCCCGTTAGTGTGAGTACCATTGTTATGAGTGATATTGCAGGCGTAGATTCCGCCCTCGACCGTCTCGATGAGGCGGTTTCAGATTTGACCACCAATACAAATGTTGCCGTGCTGAAGCGGCTTGCACAGTTGGCGAAAGAACCCGACCCGTCGCGGGCAATGGTCGACCAGGTGCACGAAATCACGATGCTGTGCAGCGCCGCCCAGGCAGCGTTAAGTTCGGGTCTCGAACGCATCAATGAGGAAGAGGATGAGCACGCGATGGTCTATCTGGATCACGCCCTGGCCCATCTCGAAAGCATGTCGGGCATGATCGATGACCGGGTTGCGCCCGAACCCACAGAGCCAGCCAAGCGCGCCGCGAAAGTTTTCGAGTTTTAGAAAACTTCACGTTTAAGCGGGTTCGCGTTGGGCCTCCAGGCTCTACCAGAACTCCGGGAGTTGCGGTTGCAGTACGCCGCCAACGCGGATCAGTCCTACATCAAGGGCCAGCCCGCTCTTGTCGTCTATCTCAACCGCCATCCCGCACACCGTCCCCTCACCACTGGCGGGTGACAAACGGCTGGAATTGATGCGCTTCACAAAACGTGAGATCGGCTCCGCGCGGTCCATGCCCAGAATTGAATCATAATCTCCACACATGCCTGCATCGCTCAAAAACGCCGTACCGCCGGGAAGCACCCGGTGGTCGCAGGTCGGAGCATGGGTGTGT
>JAJFHB010000537.1 GCA_021775795.1 Hyphomicrobiales bacterium
TCCCGCTCACCAGAGCAGGTTCCCTATTATGCCTGGGATACCACCGACGATATGGCGTTGCCGGCAGGGTGCAGCCTGGTCGGGGTAGAATTATTGGATGACGCAGTTGACCTGCCAAGTTTTCGCCACCCCTCCAGGGCAGCCTATGTGCTTGGTCCCGAGCGCGGGTCGCTGAGCCCTGCAATGCTGGAGAAATGTGATCTTGTGGTCAAAATTCCAACTTCGTTCTGCATCAATGTCGCGACGGCAGGCGCCATTATCATGTACGATCGGGTGAAAACCCTTGGACGGTTTCCAGCCCCACCTGTGGCTCCGGGCGGCCCGATTGAGCCGCTGCCGCCGCATCAATCGGGGACGCCGGTACTGCGCCGCGCAGCCAAGGATTACGGAAGCTGATCACTTTTCAATCAAAACGGTGACGGAGGTGGTACCTCTGTGTAAATTGGTGCGCAGGTGAAATGTGATTCGCGTTATTGGCGATGGTCAAAATTTTGCCTGGATCGTTGCACAGGTTCTCTGATACCGGTTTGACGACGCCGGAATTTGCGAGGAATTCGAAGGAGGATTTGCTTGCGTTCAAGCCCAAAGGGACGCGGGCAAAAGAGATGTATATGATCGGTGAAATTACACACGCCTTGAAACGAGGCGGAAAAATTCAAGTTGCTGCAGCTCTTGCGCTGGCAGCATTTGTTTTCGGCACGGCCACTGTCAATGCCCAGGAGGCAACGCGGCTTGGTGTGCACGAAAGCTGGGTGGCGTTCACGTATGAGAGCAGTCGCGGGAAGGTTTGCTACATCGTTTCCCAACCTCTCGACAGCGAGCCCAAAAACGTGCGTCGCGGTGAGATCTATTTTATGGTGACCCACCGGCCCGGCCAGAATATCCGCAATGAAGTGATGACCATGATCGGCTATCCCTTCAAAACCGGAAGCAATGCACGAGCCTCAATCGGTTCGGACAATTTCGACATGTTCACACAAGGCGAAGGTGCCTGGGTCGAAGCTGCTGAAACCGAGCAACGCATTGTGAATTCGATGCGGGCCGGAGCGCGCATGGTGATCGCGGGCGAGTCCTGGCGCGGCACGGCGACAACGGATCAGTATTCTCTGATCGGTGTGTCGGCGGCGCTTACGCAGATTGACGAAGCCTGTCCGTAGGCACGCCAAGGGCGTTGAGCACCGAAGACCATTGACCAAACGCTGGCCTCGGTGCAGGTTCGGATGATGACCACATTGGTGCAGTCACAATCGCCGTCGTTCGGGAACGGCGGATCTGCTTTGGCAGACCAGCCCTTGGTGGACGGCACCTTGCCGTCGCTCGTGGGTGCGACGCGTGTGGAACTGGCTATTGCTGTACGCGCTGCCGGCGTACCTGAAAAATCCGTTCGGATGCGGGTCGCACAGCTCTGGCTGTGGATCTATCAGCGTGGTGTTTCGTCGTTTGATCAGATGACGAATGTCTCCAAGGATTTGCGCACGGCACTGGCGGAGAAATACACACTGCAGCGGCCGGAGATCGTTTCGGAGCAGATTTCCAACGACGGCACGCGGAAATGGCTTGTACGGCTGCCTGCGCGTTCACAGCGTGAACATCGACCTCAGGTTGAATGTGTCTACATTCCCGAAAAGAGGCGCGGAACATTGTGCATTTCGAGCCAGGTCGGCTGCACCCTGGCGTGCACCTTTTGCCATACGGGTACACAAAAGCTGGTGCGTAACCTGGAAGCAAGTGAGATCGTCGCCCAGGTGATGATTGCCCGCGACCGTCTTGGTGAGTGGTCAGGCAGCACTTCGGGCACTGATGGCCGCGAACGCCAGATTACCAATATCGTGCTGATGGGCATGGGAGAGCCGCTTTACAATTTTGATAATGTGAAGTCCGCCGTTGATGTGATTGCTGATAATGAGGGCATATCCATATCAAAGCGCCGCATTACGCTTTCAACAGCCGGTGTGGTCCCGATGATTGAACGTTGTGGTGAAGAAATTGGCGCCATGCTGGCGATATCGTTACACGGGGTGCGCGATGAAGTGCGTGATCTGCTTGTACCACTGAACAAAAAATACCCTATAGCCACCCTGCTCGATGCCTGTCGCGCTTATCCGGGCCTTTCCAATGCCCGACGCATTACTTTCGAATATGTGATGCTGAAGGGTGTCAATGACAGCCTGGAGGATGCGCGCGAGTTGGTGAGGCTTTTGAAGGGCATTCCTTCGAAAATCAATCTGATCCCGTTCAACCCGTGGCCGGGATCGGCCTATGAATGTTCGGACTGGGCACAGATTGAACGCTTCGGCGAAGTCGTCAATCGTGCCGGCTATGCCAGCCCCATTCGGACCCCAAGAGGCCGGGATATCATGGCGGCATGCGGCCAGCTCAAATCCGCTTCAGAGCGCATCAGAGCAAGTGCTGTTTCAAAAACCGCGGGTTGAGCCCAAAATGGGGTGCCAAAGCATCGCACACGCGAACTACGCCTAATGCGTGACTTGCGAACGCGGACGCGCTAAGAGTTCGCAAAATTCAATCAGATCCAAGGACTTTCAAGGCAATGTCCGCGCATGACGCTGTCAAAAAAGTCGTGCTCGCCTATTCCGGCGGGCTCGATACATCGATCATCCTGAAATGGCTTCAGGAAACCTACGACTGTGAAGTCGTCACTTTCACGGCTGACCTTGGCCAGGGTGAGGAACTTGAACCGGCTCGCCGAAAAGCGGAGATGTTGGGGATACGGGAAATCTATGTAGACGATCTTCGCGAAGAGTTCGTTTCGGATTTTGTTTATCCGATGTTCCGCGCCAATGCGGTCTATGAGGGTGTCTACCTGTTGGGCACGGCCATTGCCCGCCCGTTGATCGCCAAGCGGCAAATTGAAATTGCCCTTGAAACGGGTGCTGACGCTGTTGCCCATGGCGCAACCGGCAAGGGCAATGACCAGGTCCGCTTTGAACTCAGCTATTATGCGCTGAAACCGGATATCAAGGTTATCTCCCCGTGGCGGGAGTGGGAGTTCAAGAGCCGGACAGACCTTGTGGATTTTGCCGAGAAACACCAGATACCTGTGCCCAAGGACAAGCGCGGTGAGGCTCCTTTCTCCGTTGATGCCAATCTTCTGCACTCATCCTCAGAAGGCAAAGTGCTGGAAGACCCCGCGGTATCGGCAGAGGAGTATGTGTTCCAGCGCACGATTTCCCCGGAGAGCGCTCCCGATGTGGTAACCGAGATCGACGTCGGATTTGAGCGCGGCGATGCGGTCAGCCTCAATGGCAAGCGGTTGTCTGCTGCGGAAATGCTGACAGCACTCAACCAGCTTGGCCACGACAACGGCATTGGCCGCCTCGATCTGGTGGAAAACAGGTTTGTGGGCATGAAATCGCGCGGCGTCTACGAGACCCCGGGCGGAACCATTCTGCTCACCGCACACCGTGCCATCGAATCCATCACACTGGACCGCGGCGCGGCGCACCTTAAAGATGAAATCATGCCGCGATATGCTGAGCTCATCTATTTCGGTTTCTGGTTCTCGCCGGAGCGCGAAATGCTGCAGGCACTGATCGACAAGTCGCAGGAGCATGTGGAAGGCTCAGTGCGTCTGAAGCTGTACAAGGGAAATGTTATTGTCACCGGCCGTGAAAGCGACAAGTCGCTTTATTCAGACGAACTTGTGACATTCGAGGACGATGCCGGCGCCTATGATCAATTTGACGCCCAGGGGTTCATCAAGCTCAATGCCTTGCGCTTGCGGACCCTGGCGATGCGCCAGCAAAAGTCTTGAACGGTGCGATGGCGATGTCTTCTTCACCGCCAGCAGAGGCGATCGCGCTGCTCAAAGAACTCGGTGCTGAAGAGATTGAGCATCACGCGGAGCGCAGCCTGTTGGAGCATTTGAGTGCCACCTTCACGTTGTTGACGGCGTGGGGTGCTACAAAGGAGCTGGCGTTGGCTGGATTGTGCCATTCGGTTTACAGCACATCCGAGTTCGGTGATGCGCGGCTTGACCCGCAAAACCGGGATCAAGTGCGCGATGTGATAGGAACCGAGGCGGAACGGCTGGCCTTTCTGTTTTGCGCCATGGACCGGGCAGCGTTTCTGGATGATCCGGGCGGAAACAAAATTAAGAACCGCTTCGATGGCAAGGACGTCGCCATCGAGACGGGTGAAACAAAGGCAATGTGCGAGATCCTCTTTGCCAATGAGCTTGATCTCGCC
The DNA here is from genome assembly GCA_021775795.1 of Hyphomicrobiales bacterium. GTDB lineage: Bacteria > Pseudomonadota > Alphaproteobacteria > Rhizobiales > JAJFHB01 > JAJFHB01. Next base: position 4,207 of record JAJFHB010000537.1, read on the forward strand.
ATCGCCAAGAAGGGCGCTGACCGGCCCGACAAGATTGCCAAGAAGGTGGGCCCCTGTTTTGCGCTCATCGAAACCCATATTTCAGAGGCTGCGCGACAAGCATACAGCGCAGCCACGGACGGAGTGAACCAAGCGTGAACCTACGCAACATAGCTATTATTGCCCATGTCGATCACGGCAAAACGACTCTGATCGACCGCCTGCTTTCCGCATCCGGTACCTTCCGCGAGAACGAACGTGTGGCGGAGCGGGCCATGGATTCCAACGACCTCGAGCGTGAGCGCGGAATTACAATCCTTGCCAAAGTCACCTCTGTTGAGTGGAAGGATGTGCGCATCAATATCGTCGACACACCTGGCCATGCGGACTTTGGCGGCGAAGTCGAGCGCATCCTGAACATGGTGGATGGCGCGGTTCTGCTGGTTGATGCCGCAGAAGGCCCGATGCCGCAAACCAAGTTTGTGCTTGCCAAGGCCCTGGAAATCGGCCTGAAGCCGATCGTTGCCATCAACAAGATCGATAAACACGATGAACGTCATCGCGAAGTGCTGAACGATGTCTTTGATCTTTTTGCAGCTCTTGATGCGAGCGATGAACAACTGGATTTCCCGGTGCTCTACGGTTCAGCCAAAGAAGGCTGGATGGCGGAAGAGCCCACAGGCCCCAAGGACGGCATGGCACCGTTG
>JAJFHB010000538.1 GCA_021775795.1 Hyphomicrobiales bacterium
ATGGCCCGCCGGCTGGAGGAAGATCCCTCAACGCTGGAAGAGCTCTCACAGGAATTCAATGTATCCCGCGAGCGCATTCGCCAGATTGAAGTACGTGCCTTCGAAAAGGTGCAAAAGGCAGTGAAGCGGGAAGCCAAAAAACAAACCGCCGGAAACGCATAGATCGATTTACCCGGATATGGGTTCGGTTTTACAGGGCCATCGTCGGCCCAAATCGACCCTCGTGCCGCGTCGTGTTGCTTTCCTGAGGACCCGATTTGGCGTCTTCAAATGCTTCCGTGTATACGTCAGGCGATGCAAGGCCTCGGTTCCAAGCCCAAAGGCAGAACACTCACGTTGCTGTGAGACCGGCTTAACGCGTCTTGGCGTTCTGCGTATGCTGACGCCATGCACAGCACAATAAAACAAACGGAGGAACACAATGAACCAGTTTTCACACGTTATGCCACGGCAGGCAGCACCTGAGCTGTCTGTGCAAACCCTGGATGGCGGCACCTGGCGGCTGGCTGATCAGGCACCAGAAAACTTCACAATGGTCGTCGTCTACCGCGGTCTGCATTGCCCGATTTGTTCGCGCTATCTGGGGGATCTGGAACGTAAACTTGCTGACTTTGCAGAGCTGGGCGTCGACGTTATTGCGCTTTCGAGCGACACGGAAGAACGTGCCCGCACGGCAAAGTCCGAGTGGAAGCTGGAAAATGTGAAAATGGGCTATGGCCTTGACCTCGATACAGCGCGGAACTGGGGCCTCTATATTTCTGAAGGTATTGGCATGACATCATCAGGTTTCGAAGAGCCTGCACTCTTTGCCGAACCCGGTCTCTTTCTTGTACGTCCCGACGTCACAATCTATTTTGCCTCAGTACAAACGATGCCGTTCGCCCGCCCACAGTTTGCCGAAGTCTTGGGCGCCACAAAATTCGTGCTGGAGCGCGAATACCCAGCCCGCGGTGAAGTGGTGGACCACACAGTGGCCCAGGCTGCCGAGTAAGCAAGCTTGCAGGTCATGAAGTAAAACGCCCGGCCATTGCCGGGCGCTTTTTGTTTGGCGAACAGGGAGCATCGAATATGAGCGCCATGTCAGACATCGCTTTTACGCCGGCTGTAAAGCGTGCGCAGGAACGCTTTGGTGTGCGCGATGATGCTCGCGCCTATGAAGACAATGGCCGGCCTGCGACCATGGATGAAAACCTCAAGGCCTTTATTCAGATACGAGATTCTTTCTATCTCGCCACATCGAGTGCACAAGGCCGGCCCTACATTCAACACCGCGGCGGCCTGCCGGGCTTTATCAGAATAATTGACGACAGCACTCTGGCTTTCGCTGACTATCCCGGGAACCAGCAGCTCATCACGGCGGGCAACCTGTCGGAAAATGACCGCGCCTTTATCTTCTTCATGGATTATCCCACACAACAGCGGGTCAAACTCTGGGGCCGTGCGGCCCTCGTCACAGATGATGAGCCCCTGATCGACAAGGTTCAGGACGACACCTTGCCCTTCACCATTGATCGTGCGGTGCGATTTTCTGTCGAGGCATGGGACATAAACTGCCGCCAATACATTCGCCAACGGTTCTCAGAAGAAGACGTACGCCGCGCGACCGAACACCTCACTCAGAAAATTCAGGAGCTGGAAGCGGAAGTAAGCCGCCTCAGCAAAACCGAATAACTCTGGATCGTTTCACGTTGATATGGAAGCGATCTTGCCTTGCTACAACGGTGGTGTGCGATCCGACAATCTGAGATAGGCCTCAGCGAGTAACGAAACGACGTACCAGTAGAACAGCAAAGTGACGATTTGCGAGACGAAGTTGAGAAAAATGAAAAGGTTGAGACTTGGAACCGCTGTACCGGCCTCAAGCGCTGTAACAAACTCGGACACGTCTTCACCATAGATCAGCAGCACAACCATTATCACGGCGAACACCGCAAAGAAGATGATGGCACCGGTGATCATAACGCGCGTGAACAGCGCCATGTGCGTTTCCCGGGTAAGAGCCAGGCCGGAGAAAAAGCCAACCTCTTCCCCAATTGCAAGTGGAACGAAACCAACAAGCAATCGCGAAAGCCCCCAAACGATGGCAAAGAGGCCAAGCAGAAGAAGAAAAAAATACAGTACCGCACTACCTGCCATATAGACGATCGTCAGCGCGACAACAGAGATCCCCAGGGCAGCACCTAAGGCGAGCCCAAAGGCGCCCAGCATGAAAGCCAGCATCTTGCCCGTGCACCGCAAGGTGCCCGAGGCACCAATCGCTGTGGTGGGCTCATCCAGCAGCCTGAACCGCAATACTTTCACCGCCAGCCATGTCCACAACACAAAGTCCAGCGCAGATAACAAGATGTTGCCGAGCAACTGACCGCCGTTGAGTTGCGGCTCCTCCGGTGTCACAAACAAGCTGCTGAGATCGATAGATGCCAGATAAAGCGTTCCCACAGCCACAATCATCGCGAACGGTACGATCGAAACCAGCAAGAGCTCCCGCCAGTAGGTGATCGTGTGGTCCCATGTGTTTCTGGACACCCGTGAAAGTTCAGAAGCCATCTTTAGTTTCCGCAGTTAAGGAAGCTGTGTTTGCGCGCTCACCATACTCGCAAGACGGAGCTGTGCAATTCATTTCAAAGCACTCTGGACACGCCAACGATAGTTTCTACACTTTGGCCATGGCCGACCCTGGCCGCCCTCGAAGAATAGAGAATTGAATGCTGTGTGCGACGAAATCTGACGTAGGGCGACACAGAACCGCCAACGAAGACAACTGTGCAGTAAATCTCGATCACGCACTCTTCGTTATCGCTGATGGTATGGGCGGACATGAGCGCGGAGATGTTGCCAGTGCCCTTGCCGTGAACACGGTATTGGACTGTTTTCGTCATGGTCTCGCGGTACCTGCAAGCGCCAAACAGGAACTTGACCTTTTACGTAACGCCACTTTGCAGGCACACCGCCAGGTCGTTCTTGAGAATGCGGAAACATCGGGAACATCCTCGATGGGGACGACGCTCATTATCGCAAGCCTGCGCGATGATACGCTTCAGTTTGCGCATGTCGGCGATTCGCGCCTTTACGTCATCGACACAACAGGTGGCATCGCCCGACTTACCAGTGATCAGACCCTCGCCGAGCAGATGCGCAAGCAGGGCACAGATCCCGAACAGATCACCCGCAAGCACAATTCCACGCTGCTGCAGGCCATTGGCCTTGAGGGCTTTGTCGTGCCGGCAACCGGTACCCGGCAGATGAGCCAGGGGGAATCGCTCCTCATGTGCACTGATGGCCTGAGTGATCTTGTTGCCGAAGCCGATATGGTCGATGTCATCCGCAAACACGGAGACAACGTCGAAGAGGCGGCTGATAGTCTTGTTGCTTTAGCCAATGAAGCTGGCGGATCTGACAACATTACCGTCATTCTGACACGCATCTGACGTGAATCAGCGGACCACAAGAAGAGACTAAGTCGTTGGATTAAAAGAAATAATCCCGCCTCTTAATGTAATCCGTCATGCTTGATCTAACTCCCTGCGACCAGCTT
>JAJFHB010000539.1 GCA_021775795.1 Hyphomicrobiales bacterium
GGCGATGGTGATCGCGCGCATCGTCATAGCCAGATGTCACTCGTGCAATCGCCACCGGGATAGCGGGTTTCATGACAACGGCTCGGGCCGTTGGGTTCCTTGCCGAAGTCGACGACAAAGTCAGGATCGATTTCCATGCCACCGTTTTCCGTGTCGCAGTTGACCATCAGCATGCAGCCGCCGTTGGTGCGGATTTCAGGATAGAACTGATTGTCCCAGGTGCTGAAGAGCGAGGTGGTGACATAAAGCCGTTTGCCATCGAGCGAGAGCTGGATCATCTGCGGACCGCCGGTGATCTTGATGCCATTGACCTCGGGCGCCTTGTCCAAGAGCCCCCCCATCCAAACCTGGCCGGTCAATTTGGGGTTATGCGGATCGGTGATGTCATATTGACGGATATCCCCGTGCAGCCAGTTACACAGGTAAAGATACTTATCATCCATGCTCAAAAGAATGACGGAAATGACGCCCGGTATCGGGATCGGCCACTCAGGATGGGGCTCATTTCCAACGTCTACGATCTTTTCCCACTGCCATTCGCCGGCGTCATCCTTCCACCAGTGGATGATGTTGGCGCTCAACGCGGCACCAACGAAGCCGTGCGAACTGTCAGGATCATGATGAAAGCGAACCTCCAGGGGGATCAGCCCGTCCTCGCCCAGATACATGGTCTGTATGGGTTCTTTTTTCTCAAAGTCCCAAAAGTGAATTTCACGGCCATATTTCAGGTGACCCACTTCTTCCAGATCAAACCCGGGCATGAAGGTGTTGGGCGCCGCCCATTCAGATGAAACCATCACGTTGTGGCGGGGCTGATACCAAAAATCATAGCCGAACTTGATGTCACCCATGCCGTTTTCCCAACGGCCGATGATGTTGAAATCCTTGTCCAGATGCAGGTAACCGCCAGGCGCGTTGCCTTGCGCATCTCCCAGCATGGAGATGATGATTTCGGAACCAAGGCAATGCACGGTATGGGGTGCGGAGAGGTTGGTCCGGGCCTTGATCTCGGCGCCGTCTATGACCTTGAACAGGGACGGATTGCGGGGATCAGTGGCGGTGTCGACAATATGAATGTTGGTGGAGCGAACGCCCGGCACCAGCAGGTATTTGCGTGACATGGAACTGTCGTCAAAACAGCTTGAACAGGCATTCCAGCCCATGTGATGCAACTCATCGCCAATGCCCGGCATTTCCAGGCGGCTGATGACCTGACTGTAGGTCGGGCTGTCGGGATCATTGTCGATTGTGGCCAGATAGTCGGGCTTTTGAATGCCCGTGCCTGTGTAGATCGCGATGGTGTAGATGAGCTTCTCACGCGGGGCCTTCATGGCCTCCGCCGGTGATGCATATCCCGGGCCGCAACACTCCATGACTAATCTCCAATGCGATCTGCGATGGCAACAATGCGATGCATGTCGCGTAACACCGGTTTTTCTATCAGCTTGCCGTCGATGACAACAAGACCGGTATCGGCTTCTTCAAATGTGCTTATGACCTTGCGCGCTCGGGCAATTTCTTCAGCGCTCGGGGTGAAGACATCGTTGAGCGCTGCAATCTGTTTGGGATGCACGGCCCCCTTGCCTGCAAAACCGAGATCTCTCGCCTGCTGAGCGGCAACCACCATGCCGTCCGGGTCGTCGAGGTCGAGGTAGGGCACATCAATTGCGTCAAGGCCAGCCGCAGCCGCTGCATGAATGACCCGAGAGCGGGCGTAGAGCAGCGGGCCCCAGGCGTTCTTGCAGCGAAGTTCTGCGGCCATGTCGACCCCGCCAAAGAGGATGGCGTCAATCCTGTCTGAACATTGCGCAATGTCATAGGCTGCTTCAAGGCCCGCATTGGTCTCGATGATGACCTGTAAACGAGTCGGATGTCCGCGTTCGCTCAGCAAGTTGTCGAGCATGACAACCTCATCGGGGGAACGCACTTTCGGCACCATCAACGAAGGTGGTGGCGTAGCGGTTTCCAGGATCGCCTGAATATCCGCAATACCAAAGGCCTCGCGCAGGGAATTGATGCGCACGACCCGCTCCACCCCGTCATCGGCCTGCGGTGCCTCGAAAAGCGCCAGCGTATGCTTGCGGGCCTCTGCCTTGTCCCGGGGTGCGATGCCGTCCTCGAGTTCAACGCAGACTATATCTGCCCCGCATGCCAGTGCTTTTGGGAACATTTCCGGCTTCAGCCCGGGCGTGAAGATAAATGATCGGCGGGGACGGATGGAAGGTTGCGGCACAGGTAAATCCCCTTGTCTTAACGCTGACTGCGTTGATGACACTTCATCGGTCATCTCCTGCCATAATGACAGAAGTCGGTCTACGCACAAAAGCCGAATACCTGCGTGATATCGGCATCAGGCGCCATCAGCACTGATCGTGCTTGCAGCCTCTGTCCACAGTTCCGCAGAGAAAAACTTCAGGCACTGGAGCGCATGCTTGTTGGCTTCGCCTCTCTCCGTCAGGCGCGCATAGAGTTTGGGCGCGCCGGTCAGCCAGTCTGCCGTAACAGGAACAAGGGCGCCCGAGGCGAGATAACTGTCTGCAAAGCCGCGCCAGGCAAGAACCAGTCCGTCCCCCCGGGCCGCCGCCTCGAGAGCGTAAACATAATTATCAAACGTCTCTATTTGGGCGTCGGGCACTTCTACCGTCTGCGAGGCAAACCAGTCTTCCCAGGTTGCCCAGCCATAGTTGTTCTTTGACAGAGCAAGGCGTTTCACATTCTGCCATCGGCCTGGAGATTGCGAGAACGCCTGCTCGTTCTTGCCGATGAAAGCCGGCGCTGCAGCCGGTATAATTTCTTCGCTCAGAATAGGCGCACATTTGCCGGTTGGCCGTCCGCTCGCATGCTCGAATATCATATCGGCTCCGGCATCGACCATTGCTGCGACCACGTCATACTCGCAAGTCAGAAACCGAATGCGCGTCGTCTTTCCAACGGCGGCCTGAAGTTCCCGGAACCTGGGCATCAAAAGCAGATGCGAGACTTCGTGCGTACAGGCGATCACAAGTTCATCTTGTCCCGATCTCACCCGGTCACCAGCGTGACGGATGACCATAAGCGCAGGTGAAATGGCATCGAAATAGGCCTGCCCCTGGGTCGTCAGCACAATACCGCGTCCGCTTCTTGTTACCAGTGCGGCCCCCAGTTCCAGCTCCAGGTGCTTCAGGTGCCGGCTGACAGCGGCCTGAGAGGTGCGCAACTCGGTGGCTGCACGGGTCACACCGCCGAGGCGGGCCACATGTTCAAATGCGATAAGAGCCCGCAGGTTCGGCAGCCGATTGAGATTGTTATTCATATCAAAAACGATATGCATTTTACGACAGAAGGCAATGGATTTGGAGGCCGATCGGACGCACACTCCAGGCCGATCACATCAACGGACAGGTTGCATAGCCATGACCGCCTACAAAAAGCCCGAGCGCTGGGCCGACCCGAAGAACCTGCTCTTTCCCCATCAGGTGGCCTTCACCTCTCCGCCCCACGACTTTGACGGCGCCCCCAGCGACTTCCTGCGGATATCGCCTGATACGGTCGGGGTTCACGGCCGCATGCTGCATGTTCCCGGCTACGCCCATGAACTGGGCCAGCGCGAAAAGAATTTCGGCTTGCTCGAAGAGTATGTCGAGTGCATGGCCAACAATGGCGTTCAAGTCTGTGGCCAGGTGGGAACCAACTGGGTCCACGCGGGCGGCAAGACACCCGACGACATCAAGGCGTTTCTCGACCGGGTGGCAGACACTTATGAAACGCCGTTGCATATGGCGGGTTATTGTCTTGTGGAGGGCCTGCGGGAACTGGGGGCGGAAAAGATTGCGCTCAACTCGGTTTACTACTGGCCGGACTGGCGCGATGGCATCGCCCGGTTTCTGCGCGATGCGGGTTTTGATATCGTCTATGTGGGCAACTTCGTGGATCAGGGCTTTTACCCAACCCAGGAAGACGTCAATGCGCTTACCTGGATCTTTCCCGGCGATCTGTGCTCGAAATCCATGCGCTTCATTGCCGAACAGGCGCCCACTGCCGATGCGATCGTGGTGAACGGCATGGCAAATTTCCGCCGGGCCGACGGCCTGCCGCAACGGATGGTATCCCGCGTAAAAGGCCTGGAAGCTGACGTGGGCCTGCCGATCGTCGCGTCTGATAGCGCTCTTTACTGGCGCATTTTCAAAACCCTTGGTGTGAAACCTGCCGGAGACTACGGCCGGTTGCTGTCTTCGCTCACATAAGGCGCGCTCACATGGATAAGATCATTGTGCTCTGGTCCACACCGCGGACCACATCGACAGCGTTTGAGTGGATGATGCGCATGCGTGGCGATATGGCGTGCTTTCACGAACCCTTCGGCGAGGCCTGGTACAAGGGTGAGGACGCCCAATGGCCGCGGCTGATGCCGGACAGTCCGCGTATCGCCGGCCTGTCACTACAAGGTGTGCTGGACCAGATGATGGAGGTCGCCCGTGAGCGACCCGTATTCTCCAAGGACATGCCGCATTACATCACTCACATGGCAGACGACGCATTTCTCGATCACTTCACTCATAGTTTCCTCATTCGCGATCCGGCAAAGTCCATTCCCTCGATCTACAAGCGCGCGCCTGAATGGGACATCAAGGAGTATGGTTTCAGCGATCACCGTTGGATGTTTGACCGCGTTACTGACTATCTTGGTCACGCTCCACCGGTCATCGATTCCGACGATCTGCTTGAGAACCCGTACGGCATAGTGGCGGCCTGGTGTGAGGCGGTCGGCATCAACTTCAAACCCGACGCCCTGAGTTGGGAACCGGGCGCTCGTCCGGAAGTTGCCTGGTACGACAATGGCTCATGGCACGACATTCTGTCGAGCTCCGATGGTTTGAAAGCTCAACCCCGCACCTACGGCT
>JAJFHB010000540.1 GCA_021775795.1 Hyphomicrobiales bacterium
GGTTGCGGCAAGACCACGGTTGGCAAGTCTGTTCTGCGCCTGGTGGAGGCGACTAAAGGCAGGGTTGCTTATGACGGCCACAGCCTGCTCGATCTGACACCAGCCGCTTTCAATGAGTATCGCCGGAAACTGCAGATCATCATGCAGGATCCAAGTTCCTCCCTCAATCCGCGCATGATCGTTCGAGATGCCATAGGGGAGGGCCTTGAGACCTTCGGGATTGCCCGGGATATGGATGATCTGACGGAGAAGGTCGCGGATCTGATGCGGCTGGTGAGCCTCGATCCGGATACGATGCACCGATATCCGCACGAATTTTCCGGCGGGCAACGGCAGAGGATCTGTATCGCCCGTGCGCTGGCGCCGGGGCCCGAACTCATTATCTGCGATGAAGCAATTTCCGCTCTTGATGTCTCAATCCAGGCACAGATTCTCAATCTGCTGCAACACCTGCAGGATGAAAGAGGTTTTACCTATCTTTTCATCACCCACGATCTCGGTGTCGTGCGCTATTTCGCCGACAGGGTTGCTGTCATGTATTTGGGACGTATTGTTGAAGAGGGACCAACAGAGCGCATCTTTTCCGAGCCACGGCATCCCTACACGCAAGCGCTTTTGGCATCGGCACCCTCCCTTGACCCCGATCGGCGCGGGGTGGAACCTGCAGCGCTGGGCGATGTCCCGTCACCGGCAAATCCGCCGTCTGGCTGTCATTATCATCCGCGCTGTCTGCAACGCTTTGATCGTTGCGACAAGGAAGTGCCTGTTGAAGTGCAGTTCGCGGACGGTATGAGCCGCTGTTTTCTTTCGGAAGATCAGAAGACTTAGCACTCTAATATCCTGGCAACACCAGAACTTTTGGGTTCAGAGGCAAGTCCGCTTCCGAGAGGATGATGGTTGCTTCGTCTGCAAGTTCGATCTCATAATCTGCCCCCATTCTTTCCAGAAACGCCTGCAGGGTGGACGTGCCGAAGTAGTGCATGGGGATGATGATGCTGGCGCGCAGGTCCCGGAGTACCTGCACCATGCTGTCATGGTCCATTGTGTAGGAGCCATCCACAGGCACGAATACAACATCGAGGCGGCCCACCCAGCCCAGGTGCTGAGCGGAGAGCTCATGATGCAAATGACCCAGGTGACCAAAGCACAGGCCTGCGAGTTCAAAGACAAAAATGGAGTTGCCGTCGGGCTCGGTGATGCCTTCCCAGGTGCGAATGTTGGTGGGGATGTTCCGGATCATCACATCATTGATGGTGAGGTTATGGTTTGCCGCTCCGCCATCCGGGTTCCATCCCCTCAAAACGTGCTCAATCGCCGGGTCAGGATAGTTGGTGAAGTGGGTTGAATGGGCCTTGTTCATGGTGACCACATTCGGCAACGGGCCGATGCCTGCATAGCCTGAATAGTCGGTGGCGATGATTACGCCGCCCGGGCTTTCAATGCGGAAGGTCGAATGGGTCACAAAGGTCAAGCGCACCTGCTTTTCTGACAGTTCCTGCTCGACCAGGGACGTGCGAATTGCCGGCGGCACAATGTCTGCCATGGCAAGGCAACGGCTTGCCTGGGCGTGGGCATTGTTGGGTGAGGCTGCGGTCAGAAAGCAAAGGAGAATGAATGCGAACGGGAGCAGGCGCTGCATGGTTGGATCCTCTGTCTCCATTGGGTGGCTTGAGGGAGCATAGTCCAGTGCAGATGATTTACAAAAACCGGAACTGCCCAAATCCCGATCAAACCTCCGCGAGTTTGTCCTGTCGTCGTTTCAACAGTTCAACCACCGATTCGACGAGGGCGGCGGCGCTAATCAGCAGGATGCCGATGATTTCCCTGATGCCGAAATCGTCGCCTGACCACAAGGCTGCGGTGATCGTGCCGACGGTAATCTCCGTCATGAACAACAGACCGGCCAGCCCCGGGCTGAGTTTTTGAGTGCCCCAAAAGGCTGTAAAAACGCCAGGCATCACGATGATGACGATGACGGGAACGAGCCATATGAGCTGCGGAAGCACAACCTGCAGGTCAGGCACTTCCTCAATGCCGGATATGGGGAGAAGGGCGATAAACACGGCGATTACAGCCCCCCAAACGAAATAAGAAAGTGTGTAATCGATGGCAGAGCCCTTCTTGTCACAGTGCATGAGCACGGCAGCAATTGCCCAGGCAATTCCGGAAATCAGGCCGAGCCAGTCGCCGACATTCTGGGGCAAGGGAATGCCGACATCGAAGCGGAAAATGACCAGGGCTCCAAAAAGCCCAAGGATCATGGCGAACGAGCGTGCAATCGTAATCCTCTCACCCAGCACGGCGCGAGCGAGAAGGGTGCTCCAGAGTGGTGTCAGATAGTAGAGCAGCATGGCTCGAATGACGTCGGTGTAACCAATCGCTGCTGCGTAAGTCACGAGCGCGAGTGCTGCCATGAAGCCGATGGCATGGAGATACCAGCCACCAAACAGTAGTTGCCGCCATCGCCAGACAACAATGGGCAAAATGATGATTGTTGGTATTACGTAGAAAACTGCCGTTGCCCAGGCGCCGGAGATGCCGGCATCAACCAACCCGCGCAGCGGCAGCCAGAAGAGGCCCCAGACAACCCCTGAGTAGGCGCAGGCGAGTTTGGCCAGTGTATCCGTGCGCAGTTGCAGCTTCCCAACTCCCGCTAAGCCGGTATCGTTCAGTTTGTATCGTGGCGCGGCCCGATTGCCGCCTCGATGTACATGAGGAAAAGCTCGCGTTCGGTGGTGATGTCAAGCTTGCCGTAAATGCGGCGGCGATGGTTTTTGACGGTGCCACGCGTGAGACCCAAACGCCCCGCAATGGATAAAGTCGGGTAGCCTTTCAGGATCAGTTTTACAATGTCCCGCTCCCGTGGCGTCAACGGTTCCTCGAATGGCAGGTTGGGTTGATCAAACATTCCCTCGTTGGCTTCCGTGGCGGCAGATTGCGTGAGGGTCCAGACAACACGGTGAGGGTCATTGCTCAGTTTCTCAGACACCAGGGCCTGTGATGGTGAGACGCGATGGTTTGTACTGCCTTCTCCATGTGGAGAGCTGGCCGCCTCGCGCTGTTGAGCGCGTATTGCTGCGGGCAGCCCTGTCCACATGGGCGTCGACCACAGGATGGCGCCGTCAGCGTCGGTCACGCTCATGATGTCCAGTGTGGCCGGCGATGCTTCGATGTCTTCGGGAGGAGCTGCAAAAAGCGTGCGGAGATGGGCGCGATAGAGATTTGCGATCAGCGGGTAAAGCGATGCCAGAAGAGATCGGTGACGCGGGCCGTAACGGCGGGTTGCGCTTTCATAGAAGAACCCGAGGCCTGAACCCGCAAATCGTGGCAGGAAAAGGCCAATCTCATCCTTGATGCCGTTGTTGAACAAAAACTCGCGCACATATCGGTCGACTTTTCTGCGGCCGGTGGAGAGTTCACTCAAGGTAATGATGTCGACCTCGGGATTGTCTCGCCAGTAGAGGGAGTAGGGATCGATTTCACGGTAGAGGCGCGCATAGCTGTCGACGATTGTTTGCGGCATTTCGGCGGAGTAAGCGATCATGACCGGGGGCGCTGTGTATGAGTAGCGCGCCACGGACATCAGGTCATGGGGAAGCAATGTTCCCATAAAATCGGCAAGAGCCTGTTCAAACCCAGCGCCACCCAGATGCTTGGTCAAAGAACCCAACTCGTTGCCGATTGTCTGCAGTTTCTGACTTTGCATCGACTGTGATCTCTGATCCGGTTTCGCCTTTTGCCCGTTTCCTGCCAGCAACGGACAGCAACCGGCCTTCTAAGTCACCGGGATGTGGGTGGCAATTTTCTATTTGAGCCCCAGAGCCAGTTTTCGTTTTTCGCTGAAACCTTGCAGGATGCGGTCAATCACCATGGCAATGAGGGCCATGGCAAGTCCGGCGACTATGCCAGTTCCGGCATTGGCATCGCTTAGAGCGATGTAGATGCGTTGACCCAGACCTGTGGTCCCCACGAGAGCGGCGATAACGAGCATGCCAATGCCATAGAGCACGGTCTGATTGAGGCCGAGCAGGATTTGCGGCACGGCCATTGGCAATTGCACCTGAACCAGAAGCTGCAATCGCGTGCATCCCATCATGCGGCCGGCCTCAACCACATCATGGGAAACCTGGCGAATGCCGTGCTCTGTGTAACGCGTTATCGGCACTATGGCGAAGGCGATAATTGCCAAAAGTGCAGTAAAATCCCCGACCTGAAACACCATGAGGATGGGTATCAGGAAGACAAATTGAGGGATGGTCTGAAGGGTGTCGTTAATCGGTCGCATGATCCAGGATGCCCATTGGCTGCTGGCAGCGAGAATGCCCAGCGAGCCACCAACGACGAGACAAACCAGGATCGCCACGCCAACCAGATAAAGAGAAAGCATGGCGGGTGCCCATAGACCCATCAGCAGTACAAAAAGCAAAGAGGGGACAGTGAACAACACGAGGCGCCGGCCGCCGGCGGTCCAGGATATCAATCCGGCGGCGGCGATGAACGTTGGCCAGGGAAGTCCGGTCAGACCAAAGTACAAAACGATGCCCACCACGGCGCTGCACACGGCCATGGCCCAGGATGCCCGCACAAAAGCAAAAACTGTCAGCATTGCCAAACCCGTCCAGTACAGGCTTTTGAGCAGCGGTGTAAATTCAAATCCCCAGGAAAAGGGCGATATGGTTTTGTCCAATCCGATCTTCAGGGGCAACATGACAAAGAACAGGAAATTGTTCTTGAGAAGCGTGGTGAGCCACCGCCAGTCCCGCGTGAGATCTGAAATCCAGCTGTTCATTTGCTTGGCCGGATCACAGACCCAGTCCAGCCCGGTAGAGGCGGCGAAACCACAACTCCAGTTCGTCGGGAATTTTGACATCCAATCGAAGACGAAGGAGAGGCCGACGAAAATTGCTGGAATAGCAATCAGGCCGATCCAGTAGCGCGGTTGTTTCCACCAAATTTCATGGCCGCCTGCCATTGAGGATTTTCGGTTGGCAAAACCAGATGAAATTCGATCCATAACCATCGCAAGAAGAGCTATAACCAGGCCGGCAAGCAGGCTTTCGCCAAAGCGTGCCTTGCGCATCTGTGAAAGCACTTCCCAGCCGATATCATCAAAGCCGCCAATGATAGCAGCGATGATGACCATCGACAGACCAGCCATTGTGGTCTGGTTTACGCCAATGAGAAACTGATGCATGGCGGATGGAACCTTGACGCGCCAGAAAAGTTGCCGGGCGCTTGCACCACACATCCGACCGGCTTCGACAATTGCTTCAGGGATTGTGTCAAGGCCAAGAAGAACATTTCGCACCATGGGCGGCGTGGCGAAAATCAGGCTGGCAATCATCCCGACCACGGGGCCAAACCCAAACAAAAGCAATATGGGTATGAGATAGGCGAAAGCCGGCACGGTCTGCATCAGATCGAGCAACGGCATCAGAAAGCGGCGTGCCTTATCAGAACTGTGGCCAAAGACACCAAGCCAGAAACCGAGCAGGATGGCGCCGGGAACGGATATGCCGACCAGGGCGAGCGTATTCATGCTCTCCAGCCAGTAGCCGCTCATGACCATGTAAAACAGTGCAACTGCTGTAAAAACAGCGAGGCGCCAGCCACTGCTGAAGTAGGCGACGGCACAGAAAAGAGCGAGAGTTGCCGCCCATGGCATGGCCTGCAGAAGCCATTGCAGGCCGCCCATCGGGTATTCCAGCACAAAGGCCAAGGCACGGAAAATGAATTTGAAACTGTCGATGAACCAGGCCGCAGCAGCGTTGATCCAATCGGGCAGGGGAATGACCAGTGTTTCAGGAAATTCAACCACCCAGGGTGCCCACGGCTTGAGTGCGGCCAGGATCAGGGTCGCCGTGATGATGGCGAGCCACAACAGACAGACAGGGTTTTTCAAGGCTGCCCTCAGTTTTTGCCCGTTATCAGCTTTTGTCATTGTCATCGCCCTGGAGGGATGCAAGGCCGGTGACAAC
>JAJFHB010000055.1 GCA_021775795.1 Hyphomicrobiales bacterium
CAGAGGGAACCTGCTGGACTTTGCCCCCCGACCTGCTATTGCTCGCGGTCAAGGGGGGGGCTTTTGAACTCATATTGAGAGGATAAGACCCCATGCTTCGTTTACGCATTTTTGCACGACTTGTTGCCATTGCGCTCCTATTGGGCGCATCGCTCGCCGTTACCGCTCCGGTTCATGCTCAGGATGGCTATATTACCCTGCGCATCACCAAAGCGGGCTTCATTCTCGGCGCCACCGGCGGTGGCGGCACGTTGACATACCAGGGCCAGAACTATTCCTTTGCCCTCGGCGGCCTGAGTGTGGGCCTGACCATCGGCGGATCGGTGTCAGAGCTCCGTGGCAGTGTCTACAACATGCACCGGGCATCCGACCTGGCGGGCACCTACAAGGCGCTACAGGCCTCCGCCGCGTTTGGAACCGAGGGCGGAAATGCCATCGTCCTGCAGAACGGAAACGGCGTACGCCTTGAACTCGAAGGCACCATAACCGGCCTCGAAGCGTCGCTTGACGCCGGCGGCATGATAATCACGATGGACTAGGGCTGATGTCCGGTTAGCGCCCCACTCTGGACCGCTTTTGGGTGGGGCGAGGCACGGGTAAAAAGTGCCGCTTGCAAACATAGGAGGCGATTTACCTATGGCCGCAACGGAACAGTTCGCGATGTTGATACATCAGGATGTGCGGCATTTTTGCCATAAAGTGTTCTGTAGTTCCCTTAAACTGCCGGCTTGTTGTTGCATGTGGACGCTAATTACTGAGTATTGTCGGTGAGATTCTATACGCGGCAACTTCATCGGAAGGCCGCGCGGGTCGTCAAAGGGGAAGCGACGTGACCAATTCATCCACAAAATGCCTGCTGAGCGGTACGGCACTGGCGGTTCTGCTGGCTTTTGCGCCAGTGAACAAAGCCAACGCTGACGGTCTTTTCGGCGACATGATGCAGGGCCCGCATGACTGGCGCGGCCTCTATGTCGGTGGCCAGGTAGGCTATGCGAAGGGTGATTACGACTTTGTGATCCCTAATGGCCTGGGGTTTTTTGAATTAGAGCCCGGCGGTGTGATCGGTGGTGGTCATGTCGGCTATAACTGGCAGATCGATGACATTGTGTTCGGCATTGTTGGTGATGCGAATCTTACGGATTTGGAAGATGAACAGGTGTTTCCAATGGACAACGCAGGCTTCACTACGGATACCGAGTTTACAGCCTCGCTGCGGATTAAGATGGGTATTACCGTTGACCGGGCTTTGTTCTATGTGACAGGCGGCGGTGCCGTCGCCACGGTAGATCATTCAGTTTTAAACACAGGTAATGGCGACCTCTTCAATTATAACGAGCGCTGGCTCGCAGGTTACACCGTTGGCGGCGGCGTTGAATATGCTTTCAACAACTGGCTTTCCATGTTTGTGGAGTATCGCTGGACGGATCTCGGCGAGGAGAGTTTTGGCGCAAGGACGCTTGTTTCGTCCACACCAGCCCACTCCATCGAGTTGAATTATCATCAGGTGCAAGCAGGCGTTTCCGTCAGTCTCGGCGACTGGTGCGCCGGCATGTAGCTTTGTCTGTCAGCTGACAGGCCGCCGCTTGAGAATTCCAGAACGCCCGCTGTGTACGACGTAGCGGGCGTTTTTCGTTCTGAGTGTGGGCCTGATCATCGATGGATCGGTGTCAGAGCTCCGTGGCAGCGTCTACAACAAGCACCGGGCGTCCGACCTGACGGGCACCTACAAGGCGTTACAGGCCTCCGCTGCTTTCGGATCCGGTGGAAACACCAATATCAGCGATACAATAATCTCTGATCTTAAATCCGGCGCACTAAGCGTTCTTCCGACGTCCGATCGTACTGTCTGGACGCCTGCCCAGACTGAAGAACCATACTGGTTTAGGGACGTTGTCGGTGCGAAAATACATATAAACGATTTATCGATTGAGCTGTTTTTTGAAGATGTATACTTCTATTTCGGATACTTGCCTCAACTTAACAACACCATCGGTCTTGCCGATGTTATTGATGGCAATTGGAATGTAATTTTCAAAGAATGGAAATGACCCAGATCAATAATTCCACATAAATACACCAGCTAACGATTTTGGCCATTTTCTGCAATTGTGAATTAGCTAAAAGCCTTGGCCATAGTAGTATGGTACGCAGGAGAAATTTTCTGGTGAAGCATGAAGTCTCTGCGCTGATGCTTCGCATTCAGCGAAACAAGAAAGTAAACGGGGCTCATCCTCTGGATTGGCTCCCCATGGGGCGGCGCCGTAGCTGTGGTAGCTTCCGCCCACGGGTCTGGTTGGACACTCGTGATAGCAGAGTACAACCATATCTTCGATTAGTTGGCATCGCTCCGCCACCGTGTGACTACCCGCAAAAATTATAACAGCCCCTTCTAGATGCGATGAGGGTGCAGCCTGGGCTGCGGTCAGGGTCACGCCGGTCACGGCCATGAAGCATAATACAGCTAGTGCTTTTTTCATTATCAACATCAACCTTCATTCATATGTTTAAGAATCGTAACGAGCGCAGCGACAGTCATCCCCCCTTCAATCCATAGGGGTCCAACAATTTCATCGGCGGCATCATCCACCATCCGACTGTATGCTGCTATATCCGAGGGTCGCCTCTTCGAGAGGCTTTGAGCGAGGGGCCAAGAGAAGCCCCGATCCGCGGCAGGAAAGGCACCGTGGCACTTCAGTGCGTCAGATGTCGAATGAATTCCGTGCAATGCCTATGCGCCGCGCGAGGAAGGGCGATCAGGAGCGCATGGAATGTCCAGAGTGGGTCATTAGCGGAAGTTTCGTACCGTTACATGCGAGTTCCGCTCCACCTCCAACATCGGACTTACAGAACTAGCTGTGCTCACGACCTCGTACGTAATCAAAAAGGGCAAGTGCAGTCAGCCATGCGTCCAGCTCCAGAGGAAGAAACTCTCACCCTGTTTCCCGTAATAGTGCAGCAACGCTTCCCGCTCCCCACCCAATCCCTCAAGCCAGGTATGCGCAATGTCGTGGTCGGCGATAGAACGCACCTCCAGCCTGCGTGCGCCGCGCTCAAGGAAGAATGACCGCGCATTCTGACGCAAAAACCTGGACACGGCAGGCACAGCTCTCCGCATGAAAGGTGTACCAAAGGCCCAGGCAGACCACACGGTTCCGCACAGACTAAGCGGGGCAAATCCGAATGCGCATGTCGGGCTTCCCTTCAGCCACGCACACCAAGCCCCTTCGGAACCATCGAAGCAAAGAGCCGCAACATCAATCGCATCCGCGCCATCCGGCAACTGGCAGAAAATTTCGCGCCAGTCC
>JAJFHB010000541.1 GCA_021775795.1 Hyphomicrobiales bacterium
GGTCCAGGTGTGCGGCGATCTGTGGTGGTAGTTCGCCATCTTTTCGATGGCCCTGTTTGCCGCCCCAACCGTTGAAATTGAGATCAAGGATTGCGCGGGCACCATTAGCGCCATTCAGGAAGATGGGCCCGGAGTCTCTCGCCCACATGTCGTCGGTCGCGATGTCTAATAGCTCGACATTCGGCCCGCACAATCGACGTGCAACATCGTGCAGTTCCGCTGCAACGAGCATGGTGACCGGTTCATTCTCGGCAATTGCAGAGGCGAGGCGGCCGAGGGTTTCCTGAACATCCTCGAAGTAGCTAAGGGATGTGCTGTAGATCGTCTTCGTTGACGCCCAGCACATCCATGTGCGTGCATGCGGTGCTTCCTCTGCGGGTGCAAAAAGGCCTTGCAAGTTGGCGGTAGCCTGATTTGAGTTCGCACCTGCCGTAATCGCTGCCATTGCTGTCACCATGAATGTTCTTCGGTTTATCATCATTACCCATAACTAGAGCCGGTGCTGCGATGTGCATGCACGTTGATCCGTATGCGGCTTCACTCAGTTGTTTCGCCGTTGTGTTGCAGGCGTTGATGGCGTGCATCGCAACTGCTGCAGGTCTCGGTTAGCGGTGTTTCGACTTGCGCTGTCTCGTCTGCCTGGAGCCAAACGACACCCGCTGTCCCGGTCGCCAGCAAGGCGACGGAGAACAGAGCAATGATAACAAGTTTGTGTTTCATGCCGAGTGCCTGCGGATGCAAAAATTGATCACAGCAAACCTACCGATTTGTCTCATTTGAGGATAGGTTATTATGATGGGTGAACGTATCTGGTTCAAGTCACGAACGGTTCTGCGGGCTGCGCTCCTGTTGGCGATGCTCTGTTTCGTTCAGGCGCCGAGTGGGGCGCAATCGGGCAGGGTTGTCGGCCTTGAACTGGTGTTGCTGATAGATGTCTCCGCCAGCGTCAACACAGAAGAGTTTCGGCTTCAGGCGCACGGACTTGCAAGCGCATTCCGCAGTGATGCGGTTCGCAGGGCCATCAGTAATTCTCCCGGCGGGCTGGCTGTAACCGTTATCCAATGGGCCGACGGGGCAAATCAGAAAATTTCGATCGACTGGACCCTGGTGGAAAACGAGACGGATGCGAGCTGGATTTCTAGCCAGCTGGCATCAATGCCACGTCTGATCCAAGGCGGACACACAGCCCTGGGCGATGCTCTTGCAGTAGCGCTGTCTGAGCTCGAAACCAATGCCTATGAAGGGCTGCGGCGGGTCATTGATCTTTCAGGCGATGGCCGGACGAACGACGGCAGGTCATTGCGCGGCGCTCGCACGGCAGTGCTTGAGCGTGGTGTTACCATCAACGGTCTTGCGATCCTCAATGAGTTGCCGTTGCTGGAAAGCTATTTTCGCGATCATCTCATCGGTGGGGAAGGGGCGTTCGTTCTCACGGCTTCTGATTATGTGGATTTTACCCGGGCGATAACGGAAAAACTGGAGCGCGAAATCCAGAGCATGCCGGTGACAGACAATCGCGGGCCGCCGTCGGTACGCTTCGCCATGGAACACCCCGAGTAGATTTACCTTCAGATTAATCAGGCATCCTCGAAAAAGACGCGGTCATGCTTCAGCGGATTATCCCGGTCGATTGTGGTGTCGAGTTCGCGGGCATATCGATGACCCGAAAAGACCGCCGCTGCGATGATTGCCGGTGCCTCACAATCTCCAATACGCTTGATCGATTGAGGAGCATTTTCAGGATTGGACGCGGTTCTTGCGAGTAGTTCCTGATAGAGACCATCATTGGGAGTGCGCGCCGTTACAAGAAGCAGAGCTTCGGCATCGATGGTTTTGCTGCCTCCGGTGTAGGTGCATCGCAATTGCGCTTTGGAGCCATCGAATGTTGACAGATTATGGGCAACAGTCAGCGTGACGCCCATCTCCATCAAACGTGTTTGCGCGCGCCAGCGGTCGTATGTGTAACCACCCCAATCGGAAACAGTATCGCTTGGCGTTACCAGGGTGACGGGAACACCGGTCGCCCGGATGAGTTCAGCCAAAACGGTGCCCATGTAGTAGTGGTCATCGTCGAAAACAACCGTCGGTCCGGTCGGCACTCGACCGGCCATGATATCGTCGGGCGTGAAGATGTTATCGGTGCCTGCGAGACCTGAAATTCCACCTCGGTTGCTGGCGCCAAAGCCATCGGCGCGCCAATGTGAGCCTGTCGCGGTAACGACATGATCAGCGTCAACATCAAGCACGTCATCCGCTGACAGTTCGCTCTCACGAAAAATCTCTACGTTGTCCAGTTTTTCAATTTGCTGAAGGCGATAATCGCGAACCCGTGCCCATTCGCTTAAACCCGGCAACCCCGATTCCTTGGTGACACGGCCGCCAAGGTCGCGGGTGGCTTCGGCCAGCATGACCTCATAACCGCGTTTGCCCAATGCATGGGCAGCCTCAAGTCCTGCCGGGCCGGCTCCCACCACAAGCACACGAGAGTCCGAGCCTCGGGGTGCGATGAGTTCAGGATGCCAGCCGCGCCGCCATTCCTCGCTCATCGTCGGGTTCTGGGTACATCGGATAGGAGCGCCCTTGCCGTCGCCCATGTAACAGACGTTGCATCCAATGCACTCTCTGATGTCTTCCAGCCGTCCCTCCTCGATCTTCCGAGGCAGGAACGGATCTGCAATGGAAGGTCTTGCAGCACCAATGAAATCGACAATTCCACGCTTTATCTGACTGGCCATGGTGTCCGGTGATGTGAACCTTCCAACTGTCACAACCGGCTTGCTCGTGATGGACTTGATGTAGGACATATAAGGTTCAAGCGATCCTGCCTGCACAAACCGGGAAACGCCCATTTCAAGTGAATAGTCGTTGATGTTGATGTCCCAGAGGTCAGGCAGTTCACCGAGGATCTCAAACATCTCCCGGGTTTCACCTGGCATGGGATTGCCATCGCCCGCGCCGTAGCCACCATTTGTTTCAGCAGAAAACCTCACTGCGACAGCCATGGTGTCGCCAACGGCCTCTTTGGTGTCTTCAATGATTTCGCGGACGAGGCGCACACGATTTTCAACGGAGCCGCCATATTCATCAGTTCGGGTGTTCAGAACCGGCGACATGAATTGTGAGAGCATGTAATCGTGTGTCGCGTAAACATAGGCGAGGTCGAAACCGGCTTCTTTCGCCCGTAACGCTGCGTTGCGATGCCAGCGGCGGACTTCCCGAATGTCCTCCTTGTCCATGGCGCGGGTCTGGAATGGATTGCCTGCCGTGTTTGGCATGCTGACGACACCAAGGGCAACTTCTCGTGTCATGAGGTTTGGCATGCGCGCGCCACCCAGACATAACTCGACGCCGGCGAGAGCGCCGTAGGCGTGCACTTTCTCCGTCATCAAAGCATGGGCCCGGATATCGCCCTGGTCCCACAGGGTAGCGGAGACGTAAGGAATATCGTCAGATGAGGGGTGAACAGAGCAGTATTCTGTATTGATTACGCCCCATCCGCCTTCGGCCTTCGCTTCTCTCAACCCTGCCAGAATTCGAGGTCTTACCGAGCCACTGCCGGTACAGTGTGGCACCTGATAAAATCGGTTCTTGGCGGTAACGGGCCCAATCTTCAGGGGCTCGAAGAGAATATCGTAACGGGGATCGCGGGTCACACGGCTCTCCATATCAAAAGTTTAAGCTTCTGCCAGTTGGGGCAGTTCTCTGCGGAAAGGAACTCCCTCCAGGGACGGTTCTTCAAATTCCCGTGCAAAGCGGTGTCCGCCATAAACGGCGGCCGCAATGGTTCCAGGTGCCAGACAATCTCCGATGCGTGTAACAGACTTGATGCCGGCTTGTTCCAGCGCTGCCTCATCTGAGTGGAGCGCGTGATACAACTCATCCTTTGGATGGCGTGCCGTCACCAGGACAACCGAGGCGCAGGGTACGGATTCCTGCCGCTCCGTAAACACACATGAAAGATCGGCGTGGTTTTCGTGGATGGCGGCAAGATTGCGATGCGGCATGATCGTAACGCCCATTTCCAGCAGCTTTGTCTGAATGCGCACCTGCTCCATCGTGTTGTGCGTAAACGTGGAAACATCGGCGGAGGGCGTCACCAAGACCACTTCATGACCCGCAGAGCGCAGCTTTTCCGCCAGCACACCGCCCATGTAGTAATGGTCATCGTCAAACACGAGCACAGGACCGGTGAGTTCGTGTTCAGCCATCACCTGGTCAGGTGAAAAAACATTGGAACGATCAACGCCCGGTATGGCTGCGAAGTTTTCACGCCCCACACCATCGGTCCGCCATGTGCTGCCGGTCGCCAGTACAACGTGATCTGAGCCGAACTCCAGTACGTGTGCGGCAGTCAGATGGCTGGCCAGAAAGGTCTCGACGTTGAGCATTTGTGTTATCTGGCCTTGGCGATAGTCCCTCACGCGCGCCCACTCGGTTAAACCCGGTAAGCGGCTTTCAATTGTCACGCGACCGCCAACCTCCTTAGCGGCTTCTGCCAGCGTTACGGCGTAGCCCCGTTGACCAAGGGCGCGGGCACACTCCATTCCGGCAGGTCCGGCACCCACGACCAGCACGCTGGCGTCGCTGTTCTTTTTAGCAATGCGTTCTGGATGCCAGCCCCGGCGCCACTCTTCACCCATCGTCGGGTTTTGGGTGCAGCGCAGAGGAGTGGCGAGGAAATCAGCCGTGACGCAGATGTTGCAGCCAATACATTCACGAATGTCTTCGGGACGTCCTTCCTCGATTTTCCGTGGCAGGAATGGATCGGCGATTGAAGGCCGAGCGGCACCGATCATATCCAGCTGGCCGTTCCTGATCATCGAGACCATGGTGTCAGGCGAGGTGAAACGGCCGACACCGACGACCGGCTTGTTGGTGACCTGCTTTACGAACTCCGTGTAGGGCTGTTGGGGGTTTTCCGAAGAAAACCGTGATGTGTTTGAATCATTGGACCATTCACTCAAATTGACGTCCCAAAGATCTGGAGCATCTGCCAGCATCTCCACGACATCGCGGGCCTCCCCATCGCAGGTCAATCCTTCAGAGCCCATCAATTCGTCAACGGCGAAGCGCACAGCCACCGCGCAGGTGTCGCCAACCGCATCCTTGGTGTCATAGAGAATTTCGCGGAAGAGACGGACACGGTTTTCGAGGCTGCCGCCATATTCGTCGATGCGGTCATTGAGGCGCCTGGACAGAAAATGCATCTGAACTGTCATGCCATGACCGCTGTAGTCGTAGATGATATCAAAGCCCGCTTTCTTGGCTCGCTTTACGGCAGCCAGATGCCACTGCCGCAGGGCCTTGATGTCCGCCTTGTCCATA
>JAJFHB010000542.1 GCA_021775795.1 Hyphomicrobiales bacterium
TGACGACGTCGGTCAGAATGCCGGCACTGCTTGCACGCAGAACCGAGCGCCCCACGCCATAGAGCGCGAAGGCGATGAAACCGGCGGCAAGCGCTGCCAGCATCCAGTCACCGCCGCCAGCGTCAGAGCGCTGAACGCGGATTGAAGTCAGATTGACCAGGATAACAAGACCGAGCAGTGCCGCCATGGCAAGATAGATCGAGCGCTTGACCTTGCCATCATCAAGCCTGAGGCCCGCCAGAAGCAAAGCACCGACGGCACCGACCGAGGCCGCCTCGGCGGGCGTTGCAATGCCGCCCAGGATCGACCCCAAGACAGCAACGATAAGCACGACGGGTGGAACCAGGACGCGCCATACCCGACCATCTCCGGCCTCATCAGTTTCAACAAGGGCGATGGGCGGGGCGTCAGCCGGCCTCAGCCAGGCGCGCAGCAGAACGTAGACAACGTAGAGGCCGACAAGCATCAGACCTGGAAAGAGGGCGGCAGCGAATATCTGCCCCACCGAAATCGTCTCAACGGTGAAAAGGCCTTTCTCATACTGCGCCTGCTGGAATGACGACGACATGACGTCGGAGAGGATGATGAGCAGCGTCGAGGGCGGGATGATCTGACCAAGCGTGCCAGCCGTGCAAACCGTGCCGGCGGCAAAACTGGGGGCGTAACCGTTGCGCAACATGGACGGCAACGCGATCATGGCCATGGTAACCACCGTGGCGCCGACAATACCGGTTGATGCGGCAAGCAGCGCACCGACCAGGACGACGGATACGGCGAGGCCACCACGCAGGCCACCAAACTGACGGCCCATTTCCTCTAGAAGATCCTCGGCAATGCGGCTGCGCTCCAGCACCACCCCCATGAACACAAACAGCGGGATCGCAATCAGCGTGTCGTTGGTCATGATGCCGAAGATGCGTTGCGAAAGGGCACCGAGCAGGCTGAAATCAAAGACGCCCAGCCACCAGCCGAGCACGGCAAACGCCGTGGCAACGCCGGCAAGCGTGAAGGTCACCGGATAGCCCATGAGAATGGCGCCGCACAGGACCGCAAACATTATGATGTCGAGATATTCCGCGAGAAAGCTCATGCGTGGGGCGTTTCTTGTGCCTGGGCGCGCACGATATCACGCAACAGACCGGCGATTGCCTGAGTGATGAGCAAGAGACAAAACGCGGGCAATAGCGACTTCAACAGAAATGAAGCTGGAATGCCGCCAACCGACATGGCCCCTTCGAAGATCACCCAGCTGTTGCGCACAAAGGGCCACGAGACCCAGGCGAGCAGGGCCATGGAGGGTATGAGAAACAGAACAGCGCCTAGACTGTCGATAGCGCCGCAACGCCGGGCGCTCCAGCGTGAATAGAAGATGTCGACACGGACATGCCCGTCGATGAGAAGGGTGTATCCAGCCCCGAGCATGAACAGCGCGGCGTGCATGTAGAGCACGCTTTCGGAGGCAAAAATGTAGCTGATGCCGAACACATAACGCATCAGGACAATGACGAACTGAACCAGCACCATGGCAAGAGCGAGCCATCGCACGGCCTGGCCGGTGTAGCGATTGACAGCGTCAAGCCGGTCGGCGATGCGGTGCATATTTCCCCCAATTACAGCGCTGTGGCCGCGGCGCTCGACGTGCGAAACGCAGCGGCCACATTTCTAGGCTCAGCCGTAATTATAGTCCAGCGCACGGGCATTCATCTGCCCGTTGTCGGCGTAAGTCATGTACTCGCTTATGGAGGCGCGATAGGTGAGGAAGCTCTCGACGATGCGTTGCACCAGTTCGTCTGAGTCTTCCCGCAGGTCCGCGATAACCTCGCCCGCAGCATTGCCCATGGCAATCATGACATCGTCCGGCAATTTGTGAACCTGAACCTCATGCTCTGAAACCAGCTGCACCAGCGCTTTGGCGTGGTTGGTGGTGTAGTCGGTCCATACCGGGTTGTAGAGAGACTCACAGGCATAGGCGACGGCCTGCTTGAGATCATCAGGCAACGCTGCATAGACGTCGGCGTTGATGGCGCACTCTTCCGCAGAAGAAGGCTCACCCACACCGGGCCAGTAATAGTGCTTGCAGATCTGGTAGTAGCCGAGCGCCGAATCCGTCCAGGGGCCGATAAACTCGCCCGCATCGATGGTGCCGGACTGCAGCGCCTGGAACATGTCGCGCCCGCCCATTGCCTGCACCGCCATGCCGAGTTTCGCAGCCATTTCAGAGGCCAGCCCTGCGGTACGGAACCGCAATCCGCGTAGATCATCGACGGAATTAATTTCATTGCGGAACCAGCCAGCCCACTGCGGACCGGAGTTGCCGCACAGGAACGGCTGCAGGTTGAAGCGGCCATACATTTCTTCATAGAGCGCCTGGCCACCACCATGAGTGAGCCAACCCACCTGTTCGTCCGCACGCAGACCGAAAGGCTGCGAGCCGAACAGCAATATGCCCTTGGATTTCGAACCCCAGTAAGCGGGCACGGAGTGATAGAGCTCTGCTGTTCCCTCAGAAACAGCGTCGAACACGCCGCGCCCTGGAACCAGCTCACCGGCTGAATATAATTTGACTTCAATGCGCCCACCGGACAAGGCGGTGATGCGGTCTGCCAGCATCTGTGCGGCGACCCCGGGTCCAGGGAGATTCTTCGGCCATGACGTTACCATCTTCCACTCGGTGACATCCTGTGCGATCGCGGGCGCCGCCAGGCTGGCAGCTCCGGCAACGACGCCACCGTCTGCTATCGTTTTAATTGCCTTGCGTCGTGTGACCACCGTATCCGAACCACTCTTTGTCATTTCTTTCTCCCTTGGTTGAACGTCTCTTCCATGCTCGCCTACCAGTTCGACCGGCATCTTCTGCAGGCCTCACTCAAACCGCCTGGTTGGCAAAAGTCTGAAGCGCTTCCCGCACTGCCGCTATGTCCTCTCCTACAATCCGATCTTCGATCATGATCGGAGCAGCGGAGCGAATGCAGTCATATAGTGGCCGTAGCCGGGGCGCCGGTGCAATACCCTTCAGGTCGATTGCCTGCGCGGCAATAAGCCCTTCAATTGCGACAACGTTGAAAGCGATATCCACAATCGTCTCGGCGCGCTGGGCCGCCAACGGCGACATCGGCACGTGATCTTCGGTGTTGGCGCATGTGGGGATAGATTGAATGGTGGCCGGAATTGAATTGAGCCGCGCTTCTGCAACGAGTGATGCTGCGGTGTACTGCACGATCATCATGCCATTGTTCCGGCCTTCAGAGGCTTGCGGATGAATGAGAAATGCCGGCAGGCCACCGTTCAGATTTTCATCCACCAAACGGGCGCTTCGCCGCTCACTGATGACCGCCAGAGATATCAGTGAATTCGCAAGATAATCCAGCACCTCGCCGGCCCGTTGACCGTGAAAGTTTCCGGAATTGGACGTCACCAGCCCATCTGCAACGCCAAATATCGGGTTGTCATTGACGGAGTTAATTTCCACTTCCAGTGTGCGGACGGCATGTTCCACCGCATCGCGGGTGGACCCCAGAACCTGGGGAATGCATCTCATGCTCAAGGCATCACGCAGGCGGTCAGGCCGCGGCGGCAAAACCGTTTCACTGCCACTTGTGAGCTCACGCAAATTCGACGCTGTTGCAACCTGACCCGCATGGGGTTTGGTCAGTGCGGTCAACTCGTCAAAACTGTCAGACACGGCACCCAGAGCTTCCATGGTCAGACAGGCAACGGCTTCTGCGAGCGGCACAAGACACTGAGCATCATATGCTGCAAGCACGCCGATGCCGGTCGTCTGTTCGGTACCATTGATGAGGGCGATGCCATCGCGGCCGGAGATATCCGGCAGTCCTATTCCTGCCTTCGACATGGCGACATCGCCGGGCAGCCAGTCACCATCGCCATGTTTTGCGTACCCCATCCCAGCCAGGGGAAGAACGGAATGCGCCAGAGGTGCCAGATCACCACACGCCCCGACCGAGCCCTTCCTCGGCACACGCGGCGTCACGCCCTCATTGAGCATGGCAACGAGCGCTTCCAGTGTTTGGGTATGAACACCTGATTGACCACTGCCCAGAGCATTGGCGCGAATCAGCATCATGGCGCGCACCGTGCCCTCGGTCATGGGCTCGCCAACGGCAGCAGAATGGCTCTTCAGGAGATTGACCTGTTGCTGGCGGTTATCAGCGCGCGAGACCGCACGGCCATCCAGCGCGCCAAAGCCGGTGGTCACCCCGTAGATCGGGCGCCCCTCGTCGATGAGACTCTCGAGGAAGGCTTCACATTCCGCAACGTTGGACCATGATTTATCGGAGAGTGTTACGGGCGCACGCTCGCGGGCGACACGGACAACATCTGAAATTGTGAGATTTTTTCCATCCAGCTCAACCAAGGCCCGTCTCCTTGTACTTGCTGCCGTAACGAGCTGGCAGCCACTAGGAAACGGTAGCCGAGATCAAGGTTCCAATAAAATTCATATTATTGGTCAATTGCTTGAGTTTTTTTAAATCATCAATTTGAGCGAGCCAACCACTTCAACTGTGGTCTCGATGAAGGCCTTTTGAGCTCTGTTCAACCGCGCCCGCTGAAGATTTGCAATGACGAGCTCGGGCACCCTGGGCTGCTCGGTAATGGGCAGGGCAACCACGCGGGCGTCCGGGTCATTTCCAAATGGCGGGCAGACATTCACCACCGCGTAGCCAAGGCCATATCCCACAAGATTTCGAAGCAGTTCGTATGATTGTACGCGCTGGCAGATGTTCGGCGGTTTCACCCCGCAGCTGGAAAACACGGAAAGGAGATAGTCACGCGTGTTGGGATAGTCCGCCAGAATATACGGCTCGTCGGACAACTGCTGGAGAGAAACTTCTTTTTCGGTGGCAAGGGAATGCGTTGAAGCCAGAAGTACGTGAGGCGGCAACCCGCAGATGGGCAGCATGTTTATGGCGCTTGGCAAATCCGTGTCGTAGGTGATGACCATGTCGAACTTTCCAGAGCTGAGCCCCGCCAACAGATCATCGATATTGCCCTCATGAACATCCACATCAACGCTTGGAAACTTCCCCCTGAACGATAAAATCAGCTTTGGCATGACGAATGCGGAAATGCTGGACAGGCAGCCAATGCGCAATGTCGTTTCTATTTCCAGCGGGCTGAGTTCCTTGCTGCGCTGTATGCCCTCGACCTGGTGCAGAATGTTACGTGCCTCAAGGGCGAGTTCTCTGCCATCGTCCGTCAGCACCACGCCGCGGGCATGGCGCCGTTCGAACAGCTGAAGCCCAGTGGTTTTTTCCAGATGCGCAATGGCCAGCGACAGGGACGATGTTGAAACGTTGAGGGTCTCTGCAGCGGCTTTGTAGCTGCCGTGTTGCGCGGTGACCGCGAGATATTGCAGTTGCCGCAATGAAATTTCAGGGCTTCTCATTCCGCTCATCGCAATCCGCCCACTTGTCCCAGTCAGCCTCTAGCCACTGAAACTTTATCTTGAGATGCCCCTAAACGGGCCACACTCAAATCTAGATCGTTTCACGCCTGGAGGAAAACTGTTTGACCGGGCTTTCGCAACCTTTGCTGCCGGTCAGCCTATACAGGCATTGCCGTGACCGTGATGTCTGCGCGCAGCAAATGCTGGTTTCACCCTGATCTTGCGGTTGCAGCCAGAGCCGCATCGAGAACGCGCACAATCTCTTCGGATTTCCGGGCATCAAGCGCATCGGGGTGAGGTGAGGCGAACTGGCCTTTGTCGTTGTCAAAATACAGGCCTGTAGCGCTTTCAAATTCATCGCTCAGCACCGCGCGGGTCAGTATGTCCGCACCAATAGAGATATCTCCACCCGCCACACCAAAGGCCTCTTTCACCATCTTGCTGCCGAGCATCGAACCGGGATTGACAGCGATGATGGCCGGGCCATCCTTGAGCGACAACGCCAGACTGCGGGACCACATTGTCAGCGCGAGCTTGCTCTGCGCATAGGCTGCGCCGTCAGGCAAACTGAGGGGTTGGGTCAGCGCCTTCAGATTGACCGGAGACTGAGCCGCGGAAGACAGGTTGATCACCCGCCCGGAACTCCCGAGCGCAGGCAACAACCGCTGCATCAGAAGATAAGGTGCAATCGTGTTGACCGCGAACCTGACATCGAAACCGTCGGCTGTGGTGGAGCCTGGAGCATAAATGCCGGCGTTATTGATCAGCGCATCGAGCCTGGCATGCTTTTCCAAAACATGCGCCGCCAATGTTTCAACGTCGGCCATTCGCGAAAGATCAGCTACATAGGCTTCGACGGCACCACCTCCCGGCAGCGCAGACAGCATATTTTCCGCGCGCGCCAGTTTTGCTTCATTGCGCCCATGCAACAGCACATGTTGACCCCGGGACACCAGCATCTTCGCTGTTTCCAGCCCAATGCCATCGGTAGAGCCGGTGATCAGGATGGTTTTCTGCATGTTGCTTCTTTCTCAATGCGCCACTCAGACGAGGTCGTCCCGGGCCTCGATGAGGAAATGATGGCTGTTTGAGCCGGCTGTCCGGGCCCTGAAGTGAGGTAGGTAGGCCGGATCGCTCATGAACGCCACTGCGGCTTCCTTTGAGGGCCACTCGATAATGATGCGCAGTGCGGCGTCTTCACCTTCACCTTCGAGCCGTTCGTGACTGGCTGTTCGAGCGAGATACCTGCCGCCATGCTGGGCAACAAGTGCGTTTGCCGGACCGATGTAGTCCGGGATCCAGTCCTCGGAGGTAGGTGTGACGGCGAGTACTGAGTAGTAGGCCATTGTGGTGGTCTCCGGTGCTTGAGAGATTGTGTCCACGGGACATCGTGTCAGGCGACTTTCGTCATTTCGTTCAGCGTAAAATTCTCAACCGCCCCCTCCGTTGCGGCCATGTAGGCTGCAAGATGAGGCGCACTCATATGCGCCTGCCAAAGCTCCCGGTTTGTCCAGTTTTCGTAGAACATGAAGTGAGCCGGGTCCTCATTATCCTGGTGCAGGTCATATTGAATGCAGCCGTCCTCGGCCCGCGTTATGTCGACAAGTTTTTGCAACTCCGCCTTGACCAGTTCGACCTTGTCTGCCCCGGCCAGAATGTTTGCAACGATTGTGAGGTTTGCCATTGTTGAGTTCCTTGTGCCTGCGTTGCAGGTGAGATATTGAGAAAGGAACAAAATGACAAGTACGCACATAAAAGTGCTGTAGGTACAATAAGTATCCTATGGAGATACCATGAGATTCGAACGTTATGATTGCTCACGCGGCTGCCCCGTTGAGGCGGCGCTTGAGCGTATTGGCGGGAAGTGGAAGGGCGTGGCGCTCTATCATTTGCTCGAAGGCACCAAGAGATACAACGAACTCAAGAGAGACGTCGGGGCCGTCACTCAACGCATGTTGACCAAACAACTCAGAGAGTTGGAAAGTGATGGTCTGATCGTGCGCAAGGTTTTTCCGGTGGTCCCGCCGCATGTCGAATACAGCCTGAGCGAAAAAGGCAGGACTCTAGAGCCAATCCTGTTGGCCCTCAGGGACTGGGGAGAGAGTCACGGCTGAAAACTCAGCCATCACCTCACCCCAAACACTCCCTGCTTTGTGTTCTAGCCTACCGGGTTTTTGCCGGTGATGACCCAGGATGAGCTGTCCATGACAACGCCGTCTTCCGACAGGGTCTGGGCATTGATGGCGTCCGTCAGGGCGGCTTCAATCTCGGCGCGGCGGCTTTCCGCCTCATCGCCTGCCTCACGGAAGACTTCTCCCGCAGGGCCGATGGCAAGCTGGAAGTTGATGGCGTCCTGAACATCGTTGCCAACAAGAACTTCCGCATCAACCCGCTGAAACTCTATGGCCTCATAGCCCGCCGCCTTCATCATGCCGCGGACCATCTCTTCATTGGCCATGGAAAAAGGTCCCGGACCACAGGTCTGGGCATCCTCGCCGGGGGCTGGCAGAAACTTCAACACAACATCCTTGGCCATGGAGAGCCACGGGTTGTCGGCACGGTTGCGCCAGACAATGTGAACCATTGTGCCGCCGGGCTTCAGCGCCAGACGCATGTTCCGCATTGCCGCCACCGGGTTGGTGAAGAACATGGTGCCGAAGCGCGCAAAGACGAAATCATATTCGTTCACCGGCAGGGCGATTTCCGCATCACCGCGCTGGAAGGAAATGTTCGACACGCCGCGTTCCACGGCATCATTGCGGGCGTAGTCCAAAAACACATCACAGCAATCAATGCCGACGACTTCGCCTTCCGGGCCCACCAGGTTGGCCAGCTTGATGGCGGTGTCACCAAAGCCACAGCCCACATCAAGGACGCGGTCACCCTTCTTGACGGGCAGTGTGGGAAACACGGCTTCGCTATGCTTCGTCAGGCCATCCACAAGCACATGCTTGAAGCGCACAAACTTCGGCGCGAGCACCTCGTTCCAGAATTTTACGAAGTCGGTGTCTTCCATTACAGGCGCTGCATTGCTCATCTTTTTGCTCCAGGGTCACGGACAGGGTTTTGTCGATGCGGGCAGGGATGTCGCAGCAATGATAACCTCTTCGACACAAAGAGACCAGTTGCCGGCGCGTTCGCCTACCCTATGCCGCTCATTTACAGGGCCATTGTATCTGCAATATTTCTGGGAGCCCATGTTTGTGCTTCAATTGTTTCAGACAGATGCGGCATTCATGTCAGAATGCGTGGCGTGACTGCCACATCTGTTTGAAAGTGCTTTGCAATGAACAAGGCTGTGAATCCGCTTCTGACCATCACTGAAGCTGGCATGCTGGCCTATTGGCTCTTCGCTGCACTGGTTGCGCTCGAAGCGATCGACGTGCCACCTCAATACATGTACTCGGACCATCAAAACCCGCTGATCGTGACCTGGAACTGGTCGTTCTTTCCAATTGATGTGTTGTTTGCCCTGTCTGGGCTGGCATCAAGGTTTCTTGCAATGTCTGTCTGGAAGAGAGAGTTCCTCACCGTTGTTTCGCTGTCGTTGATGTTCTGCGCCGGGCTGATGGCCATTTCCTTCTGGGCAATCCAGCAGACGTTTGATCCATTCTGGTGGGGTATGAATTTCTGGCTCATCATACTGTCATTTATGGTGTTGACCTTGAAGTTCAGACAGCCAAAATCAGTGTCAGGCTAAGCAACTGAAATCTGCTCCATAGAATCCGAGATCGAGAGAATGACCATGGCTGAAGACGACCCCTACCGTAAAACCCTGCTGCTTTATTACGAGGAAGAGGTCATGGGCGAAGTGTATTTTTCGGAACTGGCGAAACACTTCGAGGAAGAGGGCGCGGCAGAAAAACTAAAACTGCTGGCCGCTGTCGAGGGGCACGCCGCAAAGGTCGTGAAACCTCTGCTCGAGCGACATGGGCTGGTGCCCCGTGAAGATAAAGAACTGAAGGCTCTGGGCGCTTCGCATGTCTCCGCCCATCGCGACCTCTCATGGAAGGACTTCGTCACCTATATGGTCGAGCGCTATCCAGCGTATATCGATGATTTTGAAGGGCTTGAAAGCCTGGCGCCAGAAGAAGACCTTCCCCGGCTCAAGTTCCTCACCGAGCATGAGCACGCAGCCATAGACTTCGCCAACCGGGAACTTGAAGGCCAGCCGGACAGCATTGCGCCGCTGGTGGCCTATATGGAAGATCCGGGACCGGTTGCCTGATACATTGCACCTGAATTGGCGAAAGGATCACCAGTGCCTGAAGCACCTCCATCCGCTCAGGACGGTATCAGTATCTGCCGGGTGACGCTGGAGAATGCCCATGTGCTCAACGCTGTTGCCGATGACATCTTTGATCATGAGATTTCGCAGACGTATCTGCAGGCTTACCTCTTAGCACCTGGTCACGCGCTTTTCGACAGCCTGAGTTTGGGCGTCGTCGTCGGCCAGATCCGCGGCATGACGCAGTTCCATCCCGACAAGCCAGGCGAACTCTACATTGACAATCTTGGTGTTGCGCAATCACACCGCAGACACGGCATCGCCCGGCGCCTGGTCCGTGCCCTTGTGGAATGGGGCGCCGGAGAGAAGTGCGAGACTGTCTGGGTCGCCACTGAGCCTGACTGCAAAGTGGCCCGGGCCTTCTATGCGGCCATGGGTTTCGAGAAGGATGAGGCACTGGTCTATTCAGGCCCCCTTTCCCTATCGAGACCAGGTTGAGGAGGGTCGCGCCGTTTCTTGTTTGTGATAGTTTGCAGCAGGCAGTGCGATTCACACGGAAACTGTGCACATCGATGCTGCAAACCGGACAAACAAAACAGTTAAATGGAAGAGGCAGAAACGCATGGGTCTATCCAATGTCAACGGCGTCGATATTGAGTGGAGCCTGATCGGTGCCAAAGATGCCCCCGTCATCCTCATGACCCGCGGCCTTGGCACCCAGCTCATCGACTGGCCCTTGAGCTTGTGCGCGCACCTGCTGCGCAGCAGCTTCAGCATCATTCTCTATGACAATCGCGATGCGGGCCTGAGCCAGAAGTTCGGTGATTGCGATGTTCCCTACGTGCGCGTCAACGGCAACCCGGCGCCCGAAATCGAAGCGGATTACACCCTGTTCGACATGGCGGCCGATTCGGTTGCCCTTCTCGATCATCTGGAAATAAAACAGGCACATATTCTGGGCAATTCAATGGGCGGCATGATTTCCCAGATCATTGCGGCCAAGTATCCTGAGCGCTGCAAAAGCCTGATTTCGATCATGTCATCTGCCGGTGAAGACGGACCGGTGACAGAAGACGAAACTGTCTGGAAGGCGCTGATCGAGCCCGGCCCGCCAGCAGACGATGAAGAGGCGATTGCAGACAAGTGGGTGCGCGATGCTGTCCTGTTTGAAAGCAGAACTTATCCCCCTGATGAAGAGGACATCCGTGACTTTGCGGCAAGGTCGATCGAGCGCTGTTATTGCCCGCGCGGCACCATGCGGCAGCTCGCAGCGGTGCGCGCCAGCACCGGTCGGCAGGAACTTCTTCCCCTCATCAAATGTCCGGCCCTTGTCATTCACGGCGATGAGGACCGGCTGATCCCGCCGTCTTCAGGCGAACGGGCAGCCGAACTCATACCTGACGCCACCTTCGCACTCATCGAGGGCATGGCGCATGACCTGACGGAACCCTTGATGAAACAGATCTCC